>NZ_CP123382.1:0-174745 GCF_029866425.1 Gordonia sp. SMJS1
GTAGCGCCACCGCGGTCTGGGCGGGCCCGGTCTGGGCAGGCACCGACCAGATGGTCTCGGTGTCCCAGTGCGCGGGGAAACCCAGTTCGTCCGCCCGCCGCCCTGGTGGCAATTCGCTGAGCACCAGATGCCGGAGTCGTTGCGGCCAATCGTCGTTCGGGTTGATCCGCCGGACCAGGACCGCGATCACCGCCAGCGATGCATAGGGCCGCGAAAGCGGTCGGCCAGCAGTGATATGGGCGAGTTCAGGAACCGACGACAGCAGCCTTGGGCTCATTTGCTGGGTGACGTTGGCATTCCAGAATCGGGCATGGTGGGCACATACGTTGCGCACGTAGTTGAGGTTTTTCAGCCAGTCCTTCAGTGCGCCACTGTTTCCTACTCCGGCTCTGTCGAACAGGCCCAGCTGGGCGGCGATCGCGTCTCTGTCCTTCTGCAGCATCCCGCCGTAGAGCATCGACAGACCCCCGAAGTCGAGTAACTCGGTGATCACCCACACCGGTAGCGGCAGGCCGTACTTCTTCTTGAAGTGGGTCACGAAGTCGGCCTTGGAACGGGTGGTTTCGCGGGTTCGGTTCTCCAACCATTTGCGATGCTCGCTGTCGAGCCAGTTACTCACACCAGGTGGCGGGACCACGGCGCCACCGGCAAACTCAGCATCGAGGACAGACGGATCGGCGTGAGCGAATGCGCCGTGTCTGCCGAGGGTGTGGCCGACGTGAAAGCGGATGCTGACTTCGATCTTCTCGATGGCATCGAGGGTGAGCAAGCGGAGCTTTCGGTCGAACTGGTAGATGTCGATGACATTGGCCAGCGTTGCTCCGGTGACGAACTGATCGGTCACGACCGCCGGCTGGCCTGGTTTTTTGATGCTCTCACGCAACGGGTACCAGTAGCCACTGAGCCGGTAGTAGCCGACCCGACGTAGGTGTTCGCGAGCTTCTGCCCGATCTCCGAGAGTCAGTCCGCGGCTAGCGAGCAGGTCGAGTTGCTCGTCGACAGACTTGAACGGCTTCGAGTAGGGCGTGGAGGGCGTGACTGCCATACATATAGAGAACCAGCCTCCCCCCTCGCGAAGCGAGACGGAAGGCTGGCCGTGATGTCTAGCAGTCTACGGCTACACCCGGACAAGGCGCAATATGCCTGTTGAGTCGTCGCCGCGCTGCGATACGGGAGGCCCAGGACGTTATTCGCCGATCTTCACTGCGGCAACGCCACCGGGGGCTGTGCAGGTGCTGTAGGAGTCTGCGTGCGAACGCCCAGCAACGTACGACCACTGACACTCCCAGCCGTCGACGGTGAGGAACAGGCCCTGGCCCTGGGCTTGGTCGATCGAGGCGAAGTACTTCTGGCTCACTGTCATTGCGGTGGCGCAGTCGACCGGTCCGTTGAGCACAATGACGGGTTGTTCACCGGCCGCCCCGGGCACATACCCGCAGATGAGGCCCGCTGGTGCCGCGGTGGGCGCGCTGGGAGGTCGTGTTGTTTCAGTGATCGGCGGGCTCGACACGACAGGGGGTTGTGTCGTCGCTGGTATCTGCGTCGTCCAATCCACCGAATCTGATCGTTCGTAGTCCACGAACGGATCGGCGGTGTCGGCGCCGTTCTCGGTGCTTTGCCCGCAGGAGGTGAGCCCGAGCGTCACCACCCCCGCCGCAAGCAGGGTGACTGCGACCCTCGCCGCCCGCTGTCGTGAAGTCGCCATGCGCGCGAGTGTATCGCCGCGTGTGGCCGCGGACTGACGGCTTCTCCACGAGCGGTTCAGGGCGGGTCGCGATCTGGCTGCTGGCACTGTGCGGGTTGCTCAGGACGGTGTAGGTGGTTGGTATTGCCGGAGCATCGCGGCTTCGAGTGTCCCTGTGTCGGGGTCGATCACAAGACTCCAGTGCCCGCCACGGATCTGCACATGGCCGTGCTGACACAGGCCGTCACGGGCGGTCGCAGCCAGGTAGTCGTCGACTCCGACACGGAGCTCGGTGGAGGGCGGCTCGCCCAGCGCCGCCGCAGAGTCGTGAACCTTCGTCCGGGCGGTCTCGTAGACGACCATGGACGGATAGTCGACGTGGGGCAGCTCCTCGGCGAAGCGGGCCAGCGCCGGGGTCGACCGATTGGCAGCACTGAGCGCGATGAGTTCGTCGCGCTGCAGAATCGCCACATGCGGCCGCGGCGGCGGGAAGCCGCGAAAGACCCCGTCGTCGTCGACGGCGTCGGCGAAGTCACGAAAGCCCATGTTCGAGATTGACAGGTTGTTTTCGACCGACTGCACCTGGTCGGGGATGACGCGGAAGGTCCGGCCAGGTTCGTCGCCGAAATCAGGACGGCCGCAATCGACCACCAGGATCGGCATCTCCGGATGGGTCATTGAGATCGAGTCAGCGATGAACGCGTAGTAGGGCGGATCGTCACCGATCCGCTCGACAAGGGCCTCGACGGTCAGACCGTCGTTGCCTCGGTGGTCGATACACGTTAGCCTCGCCTCGAAGGTGGAATCGTCATCCATGCCGCTGTCCACAGGGGCCATCGCCGCCAGCGCGAGCTCGCGCCAGCGGTCGTCGTCGCTGAAATCGGTGCGCACCAGCAGCGACACACCGTTGGGGCTGTGCAGGTAGTCGTCGAGGTTGCGGCCGATCCCTAACGCGGAGATGATCGCAGCCTCGTCGTCGGCTTCCTGGCGGGCCGTGGCGGCGTCCCGGATGTCATCGACGTTGCCGGGCGGGTCAGGTAACACCACCTCGGCAAGGACTCGGTCGGCGTCCTCTGCGGAAATTGCGTTATAGGTGCGTAATTCGACTGTCCACGGCCCGCTCGTGGTGCGTGCTCGGGGCGAGAACAGTTCCATCGAGAATCCCACTTCGGGCTCACCGAGTTCGGTCAGCCAGCGACGGATACCGAATTGGGGTGAATCCGCCGTCACGGTGACATCTAGTGCACCAGACAGGGGGTCACCTTCTGTTGGTGACGCGGTGACCTGCATCGGCACCCACCCGATGCGGGTCGGCGGCATATCCATCAGTTCTTGCATCTTCTGCTGGTGTTCGAGCTGTTCCCGTGACTCGAGGTACTCCTCGAACTCGACTGTTGGTCCGTCCCAGGTGAACAGGGCGGGGTCGAAGTCCTCGTCGAGCACCGGCGATTCCATCTGCATCCACTGCTCGCCTTGCCTCCATGAGAGCGCGATCCCCAACTCGGCGTCGATCACCACCGTGATCGTGGGACCGCCGTAGGAATCGTCGAACTCCACCTGCCAACCCCGCCGGCCCCGAACCTCGGCTTCGATCAACTGCTTCGGCTCACCGAACCGCGGTGGCCGTCCCGTCAGCTCCATTGGGGTCCAACTGCGGTACGCGGTGAACAACACCGTCGGAGACACGCCCGTCACTGCGACAAGGCGGTTCGGGTGCTTCGCGGTGTGCACGGCGACGCCGTCCTCACCGAACATGTACTCATCGGTGGCGCTCTCGATATAGGAGGGTGACCCGTCAGCGTTCTCCATCCGCCACGACGTGGGCGGAGCGAACCACACAGAGCTTGCTGTCCCGTCACTGGAATACACGGTGCCACGGGCCGTTCGGCCCATCGTGCCGAAGGATAAACCCCGAATCTGCGACCACGACGTCATACCCACCAACCTAACCGGCGTATCTCACCCTGCTCGCGACTTCAGGCTCTATGAAGTGGCCGGTGGCTGATCGCCGTCGTCAGTGCGGTCGGCGGCGCGTTGCTGTTCGCGGGCCGTCTGACGTTGTTTCTCGGCGCGATCTCGCAACTGCTGCAGGAACTCCCGGTCTGCCTCAGGGTCTTGCGGTACGTAGCGGCCCGGATGGTCGTACTCCGGGAACTCGCTGGCCGCCCCTGAATGCTGCCGGTGTGGTCGCTCATCAGCGGCCGGGCGTCCGACCGCAAGCCACACCAGCGCACCGACCAACGGCAGCATCACCACCAGGATTACCCAGGCGAACTTGGGCAGCCCGCGCACGGCGGCGTCGTCGGTGTTGATGATGTCGATCAGCGCGATCACCAGGATCACCAGGTAGATCAACCCGAGATACGGCACGTCCACTCCCTCTTCGTCACGCCGGTCACCAGACCTGCTGTATCCACAGCGGATGTCCGTTCAGGCTCTTGGTTCGGTCAAGGTAGACCGCGATCACGACCCGTCCGCCCGGGTGGGCGGCGGCCTCGGAGATGACCTGGTGGCCGGTCACGTCATTCCAGCTGGCGGCCTTGTCCGGACGGTAGTACGCCCCTGCCCGATAGCGGGAGTCGTTGTCGAGGATGACACCCCAGTAGTCGTTGCCCAGTAGGGCGTTGATGACCCGTCCGGCGCCGAGGTGGGCGGCGGCCACGGTGTCGGCGTGGCTGAGTTCGATCACCACCACTCCCGGTTGCGAGGTCTCGACGATCCGCGCGGCCTGTGCCGGCGGACCCGTCAGTATCGCACCACCGGTAGCTACCGCGAGACTGAGCGCCGCACCCGCCACCCCCGCGCGTATCCCCGACCTCGTCAGCATCGTGTATTCCCTTTCATAACCCCGACCTTTGTCATCGCGAATGGTAATGCCGGGACGTCCACCCCGTCGACGCCTCAGTCGAAACGCGGTGAACGTCACTGTTGGTGGTCAGCACCACCGCCCGCCCGACAGCGCCGGGCCTCCCGGATCGCACCGAACGGCAAGGGTCGCACAGGCACTTCCTGCGCGACCCTTGTGTGGTCAGCGGACTTTACGTAGGTAGACGTCGCCGGTGGGGACACCGCCGGCGAACAGAACACCTTTGTAGCCGTGTGGTGTCTTGCGTAGTTCGATGCGGGAGTACCAGTGCGCGACTGGGTCACCGGCGATCGAGACGATGCCGCCGTTGCGGGTCTGGGTGATGTGGCTGTTGGTGGCATTCCACGGCCCGACGCCGTAGATGTCTTGGAACAGACGGTTGCCGATCACTCGCGCATTGGATTCCGGGTAGGGGATTACGCCGTACATGACCAGCTGGTACTTGTATCGGCCGTCGTCGATCTTCGCGAGCGCTTGCCCACTACCGAGGCCGAGACCAGTGGCGAGGCCGGCAGTGATGAGAACTCCGGCGACGATGGTCTTGACGGCGGTGGAGAGTCGGGCTGATGGCAAAGGCATGAAGTCACGTCCTGTTCGGTATCGGTTGCTAGTGATGGGTGCGCGGGTTTGGCGGTTCGCTTCTATCACGAACCCGGGACAGGCGTGGCCGGGCGACGCTGGTCGCGGGTGGCGAGCCACGCCTGTCCGGTGGGTCCCCGCCGCGGGGTGGGCTTGTGCTCCTGGGGGCCAGGTGATCTTGACGTGGCGGGTTCTTGTGAGCGGTTGGCCCTTGTCGAGTCAGGTCCGAGGCGGCCTGCTTAACCTGCACGCCGGCCGGGCCGAGAACCGCATCGGAGGTGCGACAGCGAGCTCGCACCCGCCAACGCCTCCGCCTGAGCGCGGTGAACGTCCCTGTTGCGCTCACAAGTCCAGGTCCCGGTCGCGTTGGGGCTGTGTCCCGTCATCGAGCGGGTCGTGTGGCGGCGGCTGCGATCCGGTGGTCTCTGTGCGTTCTGCCTCTGGTGGGGGTCGGGTGTCGGCGAGCAGTGTCCCGATTCCCGGTTCTGCTGTGGTGGCGTCCTTTTCGGCCTGGTAGAGCTCCGCTTGGCGTTGGTGGGAGCGCTTCATCACGGCGATGTAGTCGGCGGCATGGTCGAGTCCGGCTTCTTCGACCATGACCGGTGTGGGGTTGAGTTCCAGACTCCAGCCGGGTTCACGACCAGCGCTGCGCATCCGTTCCTCGGCGGCCTGGCGGGCGGCGACGGCTTCTTCGGACTGTTGGGCGCGTTCGATCTCCATCCGCAGTTGGCGCAGCCGAACCTGTTTGGTCTGCAACTCATCCGCCCGGGTGAACGGTGCGTCGATACGCGGCGCGTTGACCTCGACTTCGCGGCGGTAGCTGGCGATGTCGGCGACCAGTTGAGCACGGGTGTCGTCGAGGCCGGTGTACAAGTTCTCCAGACGGGTGGCGAGCCCCGACGCCGTGGCGGTGCGCCGCTCGGTGGAGGTGAACACTTGGGAGGCGTCGAGAGTGAACCCGGGTCGCCCCGGGCAGTCGAGCCACACGTGGATCTTGTCCTGGGCGAACTCGCGCGAGGCGTGCGCCGCAAGCCCTGACGGTATCGACGCGATCGGCATGGACTGCTTCATGCCCGCACCTTTGAGCTCGTGGTAGACCGCGGTCACCCGCGACAACAGCGCCTCGGACCGCTCCGGACGCTTCGATAGAGGACGGGCCCCGGTGACGACGAACTCCTTGCCTGCGTCGATCCACTCCTGATGACCGGCCAGCAGAAGATCGAGTTTCTCGATGCTGCCTTCCAACCGTGGGATGGCCCGGTCCGCGGCGGCCACGACCCGCCGCGCGTGCGCGCGGGAGTCGGCGTGGGCGCTGGCCAGTGCGGACAGGCTTTTCACCTCGTCTTCCAGGGTCGCCATTTCGAGGAACCGTTCGTCGCCGGTCGCGGCGGCTTTGGTCGCGGCGGCCGCCTCAGACAGTGAGTCGTCGGCGATGTCGTCGACTTCGGCGACGTCGTCGAGTTGCCCGCGTTTGGCCTGTTCGATGAACGCCGCCTTGGATTCGACTTTCGACCACATGACGGTGTCGGTGGTGCCTGCGGTGACGTAGTTCAGAATCTCGATCTGCGGATTCTGGTTGCCCTGGCGGATGATCCGGCCTTCGCGTTGCTCGAGATCGGCGGGCCGCCACGGCACGTCCATGTGGTGCAGACCGATGAGGCGGCCTTGGACGTTCATGCCGGTGCCCATCTTCGAGGTCGACCCGACCAGCACTGCGATCCGACCAGCGCGGCAGTCGGCCTGCAACGCCAGTTTCTGCGACGGCGACTTGGCGTCGTGGATGAACGCGATCTTCTCCGCGGGCACCTGATACTGCTCGACGAGAAGGTCTTTGAGGTTGGAGTACACCGACGGGCCGTCGGGTCGCGGGGTGCCACGGTCACAGAACACCAGCTGCAACGCTCCCCGGATCGGGGACCGCTCCCCTTCCTCGGTGAGATATTCGTTGTCGGCGGTGGCGTGGTAGATGCGGGCGACCTGTTCGGCCACGGCATCGGCGCGGGTGTTTCCCGGATCCGGGTCGAGGTTGGCCAGCGCCGGGTCGAGTGCGACGTTGCGGCCGTCGTTGAGGATCTTGAGCACGTTGTCGATGTCGGCGCGTCGCGGGTCGAGATGGTCGGCCCGATAGTCCAGATCGGCGATGAAATCGCGCCGCTCCTGACCGGGTGTACTGGTGATGATCTGCCGCCCGTCATGGACTGGCAGATTGGCTGGGACCTGTTCACGGACAACGACATCGGTGTACTGGGCGGCCATGGCGAACATCTCTCTGGGGTTGGCGAACGCCGACACCTTCGACACGACACGCAGTTTGGTGCCGGTGGCGTTGGGAATCGTCTCGGAGCGGGTGGCGGTGAACGACGCCGCCCAGTCGGTGATCGAGCGGACCCCGGCCGCCTCCAGCACATCGGGGCGTAGGTATTGCTGCATCACCCACGACTCGGCGAGTGAGTTCGCGATCGGGGTGCCGGTGGCGAACGTCGCGACCCGCTCAGCGCCCGGGGTAATGACCCGCCCGGCCGCGACCGCCTGGTGTTGGCGGCGTTCACGCAGGTAGTCCAGCTTCAATGACAGGTCCTCGGCCTTGTTCGACCCGGTCAGTGACAGCGAGTCGATCGTGCACTGGCGGCCCTTGTTTTTGTACTCGTGGGCCTCGTCGACGAACAGATAGTCCGCGCCGGTGTCTTCGAACAACACCCCGTGGTCCTTCTTGGCCTGATCGGTCGCGGCGTCGAGTCGTTTCTGGAGCTGCTTCTTTGCCTGTTCGATCTTCTTGACCGTTGCCTGGGTCATGTCGCCCGCGCTCGCGGACATTTCGGCGTCGAGTTCGGCGAGCTGGCCGGCGATGTAGTCGACACGGCGTTGGGGGTGGACCCGGATCGCGGAGAACACCGAGGCTGGGATGATGACCATGTCCCAGTCGCTGGTCGCGGTCTGGGCGGCGAACACGCGGCGGTCCTCAGGCGACATGCCTTTGCGTCCCACGAGCACGTTGGCCGCGGGGTACCACATCTTCACTTCGCGGCCGAACTGCTCGATCAGATGGGTGGGCACCACGATCCACGGCTGATTGACCAGGCCGCGGCGTTTGAGCTCCATCGCCGACATGAACATCGTGCCGGTCTTGCCCGCGCCGACCACGTGATCGAGCAGCACCGTCGGCTCGGCGAGAATCCGTGCCACCGCATCGCGTTGGTAGGGGTGCGGCTCGAACACCGGGGACAACCCGGGCAGCACCAGCCTGGACCCGTCGTGCTCGGGGCGGACCCAGGTGTTGAAGCGGCGGTTCCACTCGGCGACGAGGCGGTCGCGACGCTCATCATCCGACCACAGCCACGACCGGAACTCGGTGGAGATCTTCTCCGCTTGGACCTGGGCGAGGATGGTGGCCTGGGCATCGACTTCCGGTGCCCCCTCTTCCTGCGCCGGCCCCGAGTTCTTGACCACGATCGACCGTTGGTTGAGCAGCATCTCGGTGAGGTCGATCGCATCGAGCGCCTTGTTCCTCCTGTCGGCATTGTCGGCGCCGTACTCGGTGCGCATCAGCGCGCTGTTGCGTTCGTCAGGTGGCACCTCGACGCCCCACGAACCGGCCGCGCGCGTCACTCGGGCACTCGTGGCGCCGAAGGTCTCGCGCACGAACGCTTCGTAGTCGCGCGGCTCGATCCAGGTCGGTCCGAGCTTGACCGACCCGATCTGGGAGGGTTGCTTGTCGTCCGGAATCACCTGCGCCAGTGCTTGTGTTAGCTCTGCCCAGTCCCGGTTCCCGGGATCGGTGCGGGCAGCTTCGGCGGCGCGGGCGTGTTTGGCGCGCACGTTGCCCGACAACGCTGTGGGTGCGGGTATCAGATCTTCGGGCATGTCGGGATCGGCGTAGACCAGCCCACGGATCGACTCGCGCGCTTGGGCGGCGGGTTGGTCGAGCAGTTCGGCGACACGGTCGAGATCGACTCGCCCGCGTTCACCGAGACTGATCGCGACGGCTTCGGCCGGGGTGTCCGCGCGTGACACCGGGACCGGGGCGACGACGACGTCGCGGGAGAACACCGCGGTCTTGCTGACCGTGCCGGTCTGGTCGTCGTAGCGTTCCAACGCCAGCACGCCGGCCATCCCCGGATCGGCGCGGACCGCCTCGAGATGGGTTTGGCGCCGCGAGGGTGCGCTGACCTGCCATGCCTTCTCATCGAGCTCGGCCGCCACGTCCTCGGGCAGCGGGCCGGGATAGTCGGCGCCGTCGGCGTCGCGATTGGCAGTACGCCACTTGCCTTCGAGTTCTGCGAACTTCTTCGCGGCTTCCTCGGCGGTGCGTTCCTTGCCGCCCACCAGCTTCGCGCGGTTCACCGGGCCGTAGGTGTTCAGGTATGCGTCGTAGACCTCGTTGAGGTCCGCGCGCAGCGCATCCCGCTCGGCGCGGCTGCTCTGGGTGCGTTGGGCGGCGATCGTGGCCGCGAACAGATCGCGCAGCCGCAACAGGTGCCGGGTCTCGGTGGTGCGGGTCGCGGGCACCTTCATCGGCTCATCGCCGTCGATTCCGCGGCGGGTGAACACCCCGGTGGTCTCGTCGTAGTTGACGTGCCCGATCGGGATGTCCTCGCCGTAGAGGGCGGCGGCGTCCAGGGCGCCGGCGGTGAACTCCATCCCGGCTGTGGCGGTGTCGTCGGCGAGAAACAGTCCGTCGCCGCGTTCCAGTGCGGCGTCGACGATGTTGGTCAGTCGGTCGTCGAGGTCGGCGGCGACATCGCTGCCGGTTTCGGCGGACACGACGAGCATCCCGTCGCGGTAGAGCCCGCGATCGACACGCATCGTGCCCAGCACATGCTCGGGGTGGGTGGTGAAGTAGCGGTTCACCCCGATCTCGGTGGTCTCGCCGGTCCGGTCGGTGAGGGCTACGAGGTCAGAATGCAGCCAGTCGGCGTCCGCAGGTGCGGCGACGTCGGGTTCGCGGCGGCGGAACACCAGCACGTCGGTGACGACCTGGGTGCCGGCGACCCGTTCGAATGCGGTCGAGGGCAACCGCACCGCGCCGACGAGGTCGGCGACGGCGTGCATGTCGCGGCGCGCCTTGTCCGAGGCGGCATCCAGCGTTCCGGCGGTGGTGATCGCCATGACGTAGCCGCCGGGGGCGGTGAGGTTGAGCGACTTGAGCAGGAAGTGGTTGTGGATGCGGTGGCGGGCCGGATTGTGGATCGGGTCGTGCACCGTGAACCCACCGAACGGCACATTGCCGATCACCGCGGCGAACGAGCCGTCCGGGACGCGCGTGGTCTCGAAACCCTCCAACCGCACCTGGGCGTCGGGGTAGAGAAGATGGGCGATCTGGGCGGTCGTCGGGTCGAGCTCCACCCCCACCATCTGCGCGCCGGGCGGTGCCAGACCGATGAACGTGCCGCTGCCACAACCCGGTTCGAGCACCAGCCCGTCGTCGAAACCAGCGCGAGTCATCGCCGACCACATCGCTTGGGCGATCGCCGGATCGGTGTAGTGGGCGTTGAGTGTGGAGGCCTTCGCCTGACGCCACTGCTCCGAATCCAACAGGGCGCGCAACTGGTCGCGTTCGGGTGCCCACTCCGGCTTGGACTCGTCGAAGATGTCGGCCGCGGCACCCCACCCCGACCACTGCGCCAGGACCTCGTGCTCGGCGGGCGTCGCCGGGCGTCCGGTGCGCGCTGTCTCGGTGAGGACCTCGAGTGCGGCGATATTGGCGCGGGCGCGGGACTTGGCCCCGGAGGGCACCAGCACCGTCCCCGGATGGGTGAACCGGGTCGCAGCCACCACCTCGGTCGGTGCCGGGGTGGTGGCCTCGTCGAGGGCCGCGATGCTCGGCGGCTCCGGTTCCGGTGCCTCCGAGTCGGGGATGGGGTCGGGTTCGAGGCCGGCCACCACATGGTCGGCCTTGACGTAGACGACCGAGCCGTCCGGGCGGCGTGCGGGGGCGACTCGGGTGCTCGCCCACGCTGTCAGCGGCAACCCGGTCTCGGACTGCGGCACCTGCGGCAGTGCGTCGTCGGCCTTCGGTGGCAGCGGCGTGCCGCCGGGGTCGACGACGGCCGGGTCAGTGGGGATCCGCAAATCGTCCAGAGACTCAAACAGCAGTCCCTGGCCGTCGTCGACTACCTCCGCACGCGCTCGGCGTCGGCGCGATCCTGATCGGCCAGCGCTGCGTCCACCATCGCGGTCAGCTCCGGAACCAGCGGATGTGCCGGCCCGTCGGGCACCGGCAGTCCGTCGGTCAGACGTGCTTCCAGCAGTTGCTCGGCCCACACCTGAAACCGTGGTGTCTGATCCGGCCACACCTGCTCGGTCAGTCGTTCGGTCTCTCGGCTCGCCTCGATCGCCCACTGCGTCAGCCACCGCTGCATCCCGGTCATCGTGTCCGGGTTCGGCTCGTCGTCCGGCTGATCGTCGTCCTCGGGACTGCTGAATCCCTCCCACAGCGTCGCCAGCACCGTCTCCTCCGCCGAGTACCGGGCCTGCTGATACAGCCGCTGCGTCGTCAGCACGTCCGGGTCGTTGCCCCCGTGCTGGTCCTGCCACGCCGCGATCGCCGCCAGCTCCGTCTGCGACTGCGTCTGAGCGATCTCGGCCTCCATCCGAGTCACTTCCGCGGTCAGGAAGTCCTCGAACTGCGTGCGGTCCATCTGCGTCAGTTCCTGGGCGTACCGCTCGGTCAATGCCGTGCGCAGATCGTGAAACATCGGTGTCCTCCTCGGTGTGGGTATCCATAGTGCTCTGCGGTGCCGACATCCGCTTCCCGGATGGGTCGGTGTCGGCGAGTAAATCGAACAGATTGGGGGTGTTGTCGTCAGGGGTGGCGTTGCGTGCCATGCGTCGAGCTCCTACCAAAGTGAGGTCCACTCCCGAACCTGGGCTACGCCGGGCGAGGGTGGGTGGTTATCGTTTCTCACTGGTCAGAGGCTCGATCTCTGACCGATCAGTGCCCTGGCAGGTGTGTCCAGCACCTGCCAGGGCCTGAGAATGGGGGCTACCGGGTCATTACGCTCCGTCGCCGCCGTAGTACCAACCGCCTTTGCCCGGCCAGCAGTCGGTCAGATTGGTGAGTGCGTTTCTGCCGTTCCTCGTGTCGAGGCACGCTTTCTGGTGGGGGAAGGGGCCGACGATGTACGCGCCGTAAGTGCGGTTGCGTGTATCGGCTGCCGACGCTGGGACATCGACGAGCGTTGCCCCTCCGGCGGCGAGCGTGGCGGCGGTTAGCCCTACTGCGACTATTCTCCGCGTGATGATGGTGATGGCCATGACAATCTCCTCGTAGTGGTTGGCCGGAGTGAAGGTGGTGACGGGCGATTAGTCGCCGTGGTGGTGCACGCGAATACGCACGTGCACCTGGCTGTCCCGGTCCGAATGGGCTAGTCATCAGGGCGCTGGACTGGTGGCCGGGGTGGTCGTCGGCGTTGGCGCAGTGCGGCTCTGGTGACGACGATGACGCCGGTGATCGACAGGGCCACCAGCAGCACGAAGCAGCCGACGAGCGCTATGTGGATGAGTGGCGGCATGAGCAGGCTTTCGTGTTGGGCTACGCGGCGGTGGTGTGGTCGGTGGGTGGGTCGAACCATCCGGGCGGTGGTGGGGTGCTTGAAACGGTGAGTGTGTCTGTGGTGGTGTGTTTTTCGGGTGTGCATAGGTAGAGCGGCCCGTTTTCGGCGGTGAGGGTGCGCCAGTGGGCGTCGAGGTGGGCGGTCCACCACGACGACAGCGCGGCGGGGTCTTCGCTCAGGCGGGCGGTCTCCCACGCCTTCCACAGCTCCTCGAGGCGGATGACGACTTCGTCGTGGCGCCACCACTGCGCGCACCAGCGGGTGTCGCGGTCGAAGCGCCCGGCTTTGATGTGGCTGAGCCAGTTGGTGAACCAGTCGGCGCCGGAGGTGAACCGCCAGTGTGCGCGGGGGTCGTCGTCAGGGGTGTCGGTGTCGTGGGTGGTCATCAGAAGGTCCTTTCCCGGGTGGTGGCGGCGAGGGGCGGTGCAGTGGTCAGTGCTGTCTGCTGGGCTGCGCGTTCAGTCGCGCAGGCCTTCTTGGAGGCGTCGATCAGCTCGGCGTAGGGGCCGAGCCAGTAGGAGTTCTTGGTGGTGACGACGGTGCGGTTACCGGAGGTCGCCAGCACTGCGCGCTCGGCGGGGAGTGCTTTGAGGTCGTCGATACCGAGGATCGGTTCGCTGGACCAGGATTCGCTGGTGCTGGTCGATCCGAGTCCGGAGTTGGAGTGCGAGCGGCTGCGGCGGCGGACGTCGCGTTGGCCGATCATGCGGCTCAGGCCGGACAGGTAGGACTCGTTGTTCGATGATCCGGCGTAGATGTAGACGTTCGAGGAGTCCACGAGCATGTCGAGTTTGTCCTTGGACCACACTTTCGCGGCCTGGGCCAGCGATTGCAGCATCGTGACGATGACGATGCCCTGGCTGCCGAAGTGGGAGTACCAGTCGGGTAGTTCGGGCAGCTTGCATACGTTCGCGGCCTCATCGAGCACTGCCACGACGGGCACCGGCAGACGTCCACCGTTGCGCCGTGCTTGGGCGACGGAGGCTTTGAAGATGGTGTCGGCCAGTGCGGTGGTCAACGCGGTGGCCGATCCTGCCCCTTCCATCGACAGGGCATACATGGTGTCGGTGGAGGTGACGAACGCTTGCGGATCGAACTTGGGCAGGTCGTGGCGAATGTCGTTGCTGCCGACGGTGTTGTCGCCGTCGAACCGCACACGTTGGGGTGGGAGGACCGATCGGGCGTAGGCGGGCACGGTCATGACGTTGATGAACCGGCGCGCCATGTCGTAGAGGCCGTCTTGCTGGCGGGGGTTGAGGTTGGCGGCGGTGTCGATCTTGGCCGCTGCGTCGTGGTGGCCGTGGCGGGTCAGCACCTGGCGGGCGACTTTGAGTTTGGGGTCGGTGAGCCAGCCGTCGACGTGTTTGAGGTCTCCCCCACCGACGGCCGCGGCCAGAATGTGCAGTGCCAGCAGTTCTTTGGCGCCGCCGTCGAAGTAGGCGTCCAGGCGTGATCCTTCGGCGGTTTCGGCGGCGGCGAAGATCGCGGCAAGCTCGCGGGCGTCGGAGAGTTCGTGCACGCACCAGAACGGGTCCCACCACCACTGTTGGCCCTGAGTGCCGGCGATGTGCTGGAGGTCCGAGAGCCAGATGGTGCCGCGGGTGCGTGGCGGTTTGCGCCGTTGGGTGCGATAGGCCCACAGTGCGCGCAGCCCTTGTCGGCTGGTGTCGGCCATGGCGGCGGGAGCGGTGTCGAGGTCGTTGTGGTCACGGACCCAGCGGGTGGCGTCGTAGATGTCGGGCTTGTTGGAGGTGGCGAACACGGCGCCGGGCGCCTGGCAGATCATCGGGATGGCGTAGCCGGTGGTCTTGCCGCATCGGGGTCCGCCGATGACGAGTCCGACCCACTCCCAGCTCATGTAGAGCGCGGAGGTGCCCGCGCCGATCAGCGATCCCAGCACCAGCCCGTAGTCGAGGTGCCCGGTGATGGCGTCGCGGCCGCGGAGGCGCTGCGCGGAGTGCTTGGCGTCGCGGGCGGTGATGGCGTGCAGTTCCCGGGGACGGGGAAGAAACTGGGCGACCTGGTCGAACTCGCGCAGCACGGCGGTGGCGGCGCGATGACGTCCCACCACGACCGCGATCGCGGCGGCGGCGATGACCGTGACCACCAGGAGCACGGTGGAGGCCACCGGCCACTGGAAGGTGCCGTCGACGGCGGCGGTGGCCGGGTTGATCAGCACCGGGCCGGGCTGGCCGGTGAGCCAGCACCCGGCCCGCCAGCACACGTAGATGATCGCCAGCAGCGCGAACACGGCTGCGGCGAGGTAGTAGCCGACCATGGATTCGTGTTGGCCGCGGTCGCGGCGATGGGTGGTGCTCACAGCTGGGCTCCGGTGTCGAGGGTGACGCTGGCCCCGATCTCGGGGACCGGGGCTATCTGCCAGTCGCTGTCGCCGGCGGCGATCAACGCGGCTTCGGGGGCGGGTTCGGTGTCGGCGATGAGTTCACTCATCGAGCGGTGCCCGCCCGCGGCCGCGGCGTCGTCGACGTCGATCGCGTAGTTCGCGGCCGCATTCGACACCTGCCCGAGCAGGTCGGTGTCGGCGACCTCGCCGAAGTCCTGGTCGCGGTCGCGGCCGCCGATGGTGTCGGGGTCGACGCCGGCCTCACGCAGCCGCTCATCCCAGGCGTGCGCCCATTGCTCGGCGCGCTGCGCGGTGGCATTGGTCTGGGCTTGCCGGGCGGTGTCACCGTCGCGGGCGGCCTCGGACGCGGCTTCGCGCGCCATGTCGGCTGCGGCGTGCGCCCCGGCCCAGCGGGCCATCAGATCCGGTGTCAGCGGGTGGCGTTCGGCGCTGGTGTCGGTGTAGCGGGGCTGGCGGGCGCCGGTGGCGCGCGCGGAGTTCAGGCGCTGCTGAGCGCGGGTCTGCTGAGTGCGTCGGCGGTGCTGCTGGCTGCGGACCTGACGCAACACTTCGTCAGCGTGGCGGCGGGATCGGCGCATGATCGAGCGGACCTCGTCGAAGATGTCGTCGACTTCGCGGCTGTTGTCCTGAGGGACGCTCTGTGGGTCGAGCATGGTGTGCCTTCCTTCGAGGGGTGATGGGTCGGTAGGTGGGTCAGGTGTCGGCGCGGGGGTAGGTGGCGACCTTCCACTGGCCGTCGACGCGGACGAGATCGGCGGTGACAGTGAATTTCCGGAACGAGGTCACCGTGGCGTCGATGCCGAGCACGGTCTGGATGACGGTGCCGCGCGCGCTGGCCTTGTCCGGTGAGATCAGCACCGCTGAGGCGTTGTCGACGCGGGCGGTGATGACGTCGAGGGACTGTTTCCATGCGCCCCACTGGGCGCTAGGCCGCACCGTTGCCGAGCTGTTGGCGGAGTCCAGTGCCTGGCCGGTGAGGGTGGCGCGGGTGCGGCGCAGCGCATCGGTGGGTGAGGTGTCGGTGGCGGGTTGCCAGCTGAACATGGTGGTCACGGTGGTGGTGAACACCCCGATCGGTTCGGCGCGCTCGGGCAGGCCGGGCGGGCTGCTGTAGTGCTCGCCGTGGTCATGGTCGTGTGCGGGTTCGGTGGTGTCGTCGCTGCCGGAGCATCCGGCCAGTGCGGCGATCAGCACGATTGCGAAGACGACCAGGAGGTGGTGGTGGCAGTGGTGGTTCATCGGTTCTTCTCCGGAAGTCCTTGATCGGCGAACTGTTTGGCGTAGGCGATGACTTTCTGGCCGTACGGGCGGGTCTGGGTGTCGTAGTCGCCGCCGGTGGGTGTTCCGCCGGCATTGAGGACCGCGCCGACTCCGGCGTTGTAGGCGTAGGCGTAGAGAATTTCGCGGCCCTCGGCGGGTTCTTTCACTCGCCCGGAGGCGATCGCGGCGTCGATCTGTTTGGCGTTGGCGCACGAGAACCGTCCGGCGGCCATGACGGCGTCACCGATGTCGGTGGCCGAGGCGCGGCCGTTGCCGTCATCGTCTTTGGCCCAGGACGGGTAGGTGTAGTCCATGAACTGCATCGGCCCCTTCGCCCCTGCCGGGGACACCAGGGAGGCGTTGAACCCGGTCTCCTGCTTACCGATCCCGCCGAGGAACGCCGAGCTGATCTGCGGACACAGCAGTCCGGCTTTGCGGAACCACGGCTCGTAGGCCGGTGGGACCCGCCCGGCGGCGAGGTTGTCGACTCCCCCGCCGTGCTGGTCCTCGACCGGGCCGCAGTCGACGCCCTCGTCGGCGCCGATCCCGCCGGTGATACCGGGCGCGGTGTAGACCTCCCCGCCGCGGGGCATGCCGTGGCCTTCGACGGTGGCGTGGACGTGGTCGAAGTGGTTCTGGGTGGGGTCGCCGCGGTCGTTCATAATGTTGGACTTGCCGACCGCCGGGTAGTAGGTCTGGCGCCAGATCGTGTACTCGAGCTTGAAGTGCTTCTTGTTGTCAAGGATGTATTTGTTGACGGCGTTGCCGAGCGCGATCCCTTGCGCGGAGGTGTAGTTGGGGATCATGACGTCGACGGCGCGGCCGGATGGGTGGTCGTTGTAGCCGCCGCCGTCGGCGCGCCAGCCGCCGATGGTCTGGATCTGGGGGAACTTGGCGGCGATCGCGCGGGCCAGGCGGATGGTGTCGACCTGGAAATGCGCTTCGGAGCCCTTGGACTTCGGCAGCGGCGGCAGCGGACCCGACGGCCCGGACGGTGCGGGCGGGCCGCTGGGGGCGCCCGCCGGTGGCGGCACCGCGGCGGCGTTGAGGAACGTGCCTGCGGGAGCGGGTTTCTTGCCGGTGACCCCGGCGGTTTTGGAGGTGGTCGGCCAGGCGCCCCAGCCTTGGGACCCCAGGACGCGGTTGGCGACCTCCATCTGCTGTTCGCGGGTGGCTTTGTCGGCGGTCGGCGCGTACTGGCCGCCGCCGGCGCCGGTCCAGGTCGACGCCGCGAACTGCAATCCGCCGTAGTAGCCGTTGCCGGTGTTGATCTTCCAGTTGCCGCCGGATTCGTGCTTGGCCACCGCATCCCAGTCGGCGACGGTGACCACGTCGGCGGCGGGCAGGACTCGGGGTGCGGTGAGCACCCGCGGTCCGCCCGGTTGGGCCGGCGCTCGCCCGGCCGGGGCGGCGCCGGGTTCGGGGCTGGTGGACACCCATCCGGCCGGGTCGACCGAGCGGCCGCCGGTGAAGTCGCGGTGCCCGCCATCCCAGACCTCGAAATGCAGGTGCGGGCCGGTGGATTGGCCGTCGTTGCCGAGCTTGGCGATGTGTTGTCCGGCGGTGACTTTCTGACCGGCTTTGACCAGCACCCCGTCGGCGAACATGTGCCCGTAGACCGTGGACCACACGTGTCCGTTGATGTTGTGGGTGAGCACGATCCAGTGCCCGAACCCCGAGGCGCTCCCGGCGGCGGTGACGGTGCCGTCGGCGGCGGCATAGATCGGCGCGCCGATCGCCCCGGCCAGGTCAATACCTTCGTGCATCGCCCCGTCGCGCGGACCGTAGCCGGAGGTGATCTGAAAGTCCTTGACTTTCATCGGCTTGACCTTGGCGCCGGGTGAGAGGGAGGCGTCAGCGGGTTGGTCGACACCGCCGGTCAGCGGCAGGCAGGAGTCGTCGTCGCCGGCCACGGAGATGATGACCGTGCACGAGGCGAAGAACCCCATCACCAGTGCCAGCAGCGGCACCAGCAGTGTGGAGGCGTTGCCCTCACCCACGAGGCAGACCCCGATAGTCGGCGGTGGTGGTGTCGAGGTCGCGGACGTGTTCGGTCAGCGCCTTGTTCATCGAGCGCATGACGTCGAGGCGGGTGGCCCATTCGCGGTCGCGGGCGGTGACGTCGCGGCCGACCCCGGCCGCCCGGCACCACCGCATGACGCTGTTGGTGCCGGCACCGATGTTGCCGGCGACGTCGGCGGCCGCGGCGGTCAGCGACAGCGAGGTGCGGGCGAGCAGCTCGGCGACGGCGCGCACGGCCAGTCGCCGGACTTCCTCGGGGTGGGCGGTGCGGCGAGGGTTGGGTTCGACCACCCAGTCCTGCACCTGTTCCCAGGCGCTGGGTAGCGGGTCGAGCGGGGTGGCCACCCCCGGGTCGCTGTCGGTGCTCATGCCGCGGATCCGGATTTGGCGCCGCGGCCGCGGTTGAAGCGCTTGTTGGTGTTGTGCATCTCGGTGGCGCGCTCGGTGGCGGTCAACCGCATCTGCACCGGGATACCGGGCTGCTCACCCTCTTTGATCAGGAACTTGCCCATACCCGGGGGTACGGTGTTGGTTTCGGTGCCGGTCGCGCGGACCCCCTCGGCCCAGGCCGATTCGCTGATCTCGGAGACGACCGGGTCGTCGATGCCGCGGGGGGTGGTGGCCCACTCGGCGAGGGTGGCGGCTTCTTTCTCGTTGAGGTTGACCTTGCCCTCCATCAGCGAGGCTTCGTCCTCGGGCAGCGGGAAGCACACCTTGACCCGGGCGCGGTCGAGAAAGCCCATGGCGCGCTGGCGATCTTCCATCGAGTCGAACGCCTGGAGGTCCTTGACGGTGTGGGTGGTGAACAGGCTGCCGGTGCCCTGTTCGCGCTGGACGCGGGTCACTTCGTCGACGCGCCACACGATGCCGTTGCCCACACCGAGTACCAGCGAGAACTCGTCGCACACCAGGTCGTAGTTGCGGGGCTCTTGCAGGCCGTGATCGGAGAGCAGATGCGAGGCTTCGACGGCGGAGAAACCGTCGGACCAGCACGCCAGGAGCACCGCGGCGCGCAGCTTGCGGGCGTTGGCCGGCAGCCGGGACATGTCCACGCACACCCCGAGGGCGTCGATGTCGATGGGCTCTTTGGTGGGGGCGTTGAAAATCTCGCCGAACTGCCCCGACACCAGCTGGTCGAGCGACTGGCGCAGGTTCTCGGTCAGCAGCAGGTAACGGTCGACGGCGATCGCGTCATGGGGTCGACGCCCCAGGGCGCCGGAGGCATCGAGGAGGTCCTGGTGGGCGCGGCGCAGTTCGGGATTGGTATCGGCGTCGCGGGCGGTGGCGTCGATGAGAGTCTGCGGGACCTGGCGCAGCAGGGTGAGCACATCGCCCGGCAGGGGCGCATTGGTCAGGGTGAACTCGTTGGCCGTGCCGTAGAGCACCCGCAACGCGGTGGTCAGCAGGGTCTCCTCGTGCGGAGCGATCGGGCGGCCGGAACTGATCTCGAGCAGGCCGGTGGCGGCGGTGACCTGGCGCGCCCGCATTTCGCGTTCGGCGAGCTGGCGGGCCGCGGCGGGCAACCGGGCGATGAGGTTGCCGAAGGTGCCCACCGCCAGCGGATTCATCGGCGAGTCGAATCCGACGCTGGTGACCTGAGGGGTGACCGGGGTGATGCCGTCCTCGCGGTACTGCACCCGGCCGTTGTCGTCGTGCAGGACCATCTGGCGCATCATGTTGACGAAGTCGGGGCGGTGATCGCCCATGATGAGCGGCCGGACCCCGGTCGCCAGGTCGTGGCAGACGATGCGCCGGTTCAGCGTGCTTTTGCCGAACCCGTTGAGGCCGAACACCATCGCTGAGGGTGCGGTGATCTGGCCGGCCTCGAACCAGCCGATCTGGTCGAACCCGACGGGTTGTCCGGTGTCGAGGTGCGAACCGACGGGCGCGCCGTCCAGGGGGGCTGAGGCGCCGATGGGGAACGGATAGAACCCCGGAACGTGCGCGGTGGTGCCGCGCAGTTCGTTGGGGCGGCGCACGTGGGCGACGCGGCCGCCGCCACGCCCGTCGAAGCCCCGGTTGGTGCGGATCAGGGCGGGCACATCGAACTGGATCGGCCGGGCAACGGCGGCTTCGTGGCTCTCCCGCCGGCGGGCGTCGTTGCCGAGTTTCTGTCGGGCGAGGTAGCCGTTGACGCCACCGCTGCGGGCGGTGTCGAGCAGGTCCTCACGGGTGTCGTCGTCGTAGAACGTCGTCGGCTTGGCCGAGCGTTCTTTGGCGCTCGGCCGGGTGGCCGAGGCGGCACCGGCATTGAGGCGCAACGTCGAGGACGCGGTGGTGTCGCCACCAGCGGCGGTGGTGGTTTTACGGAGGTCGGTGACAGTCATGGTGGGGCGTCTCGCAATCGGTTAGCGGTGGCGGTGGCGCAGGGCTTCGTCGGTGATGTCGCCGTGTTCGGGCAGCAACACCCCGAGTCCGGTACCGGCGGCGAACAGTTCGGCGTGGCGGTCATAGCCGTTGCGCACGCCGAGGCGGGCGAACAGCGGCAACCGGTCGCGCACGGAGTCCACCGACGGGGTACGAGGGCGCGGCTCGGTGATCGTCAGCGTCGCGCCGAAACGCTGCAGGGTGGGCTGAAAGGTCGCCCGGATCGGATCGTCGGGGTGGATGGTCTCGGCGATCCGGGTGGCTCGCCAGGTGATCGCCAGCCGGGTGCGTGGGGTGGTTGGGTCCCGCTCGAGGAGCTGGGCCAGTACCGGACCCATCGCGTGGGGCGGTTCCAGCACGTGTGGGGCGATCACCCATGTTGCCGAGACCAGGTCGTTGTGGCAGAACACATCGCGCACCCGGTGTGGTGTGGAGTCCGGCGCGATGTCGGCGAACGCGGGCGCTGGGTCGTCGGGCAGGCCGCCGCGGTAGGCCCGCACTCCGACCGCGGCGACCTGTGCTGCGGTGAGCGGTGTGGTGGGCAGCCCGGCGGCGTGCAGGGACCCGATCAGGGTGTGCAGGCGCCGGCCCACTTCCACTGCCATTTCGTCGGGGGTGGTCTTCATTGCTGAGGTGGCCGCGACGAAGGTCACCGCGAGATAGGTGTCGGTGGCGAGGTCGGCGACGTCGAGGCGGTAGTGGTGATCTGTGTCCATCCACTGCCGGTGGGCGTTGTCGGTGCGCGGGAAGGTATCGGCGACGGCGGTGACCGCGACGACATCCCAGGCGTCGGCACCGAAGTCGATGCGGGTGAAGTCGCACAGCTGTTGCCAGTCGCGCAGTGTCGCGCCGGTCGCGGCGAGGATCACCGTGTAGTGGCCGGTGGCGTGTGCCCGGATCAGGCCGTAGTCGTGACCGCCGGCCGAGCGGTGTTCGGTGATCGACAGGACGGTGTTGATTTGGGGCAGCGTCGTCGCCGTGGTGGACAGGCGGGCGCGTGAGCGCTGGAGCAGCGAGGTCAGGGCCGGGAGCGTCGGCATCGCAGGGTGGTCCTTTCTGTCCCGGGTCAGGCGGCGAGCTTGTCGGAGACGGTGCTCTCTTCGGAGAGCACGACACCGAAACCCAGTCCGGCGCAGAAGGTGACGAGTTGTTCGTCGCGGGCCGGTTCGAGTGGGGTGGCCGCTGAGAGGCCCAGATCGGTGACGAGGGTGTCGATCTTCTGGGTATCGGCGCCGATCGGGCAGGTGGCGGTCACGACCATCGACACCCGGGTCACGCCCGCACCGCGGGCCTGTTCCTGGCGGGCGCCTTCGGCGCTGTCCAGGCGCACCAATGCGCGTTCGGGCAGTTTGCCGACGTGGGTGCGCACAGCCTGGCGGGCATCGTTGTGGTCTTTGTTGACGATGGTGGTGGCTTGGGCCGGGGTGTAGGGCTGGTAGATGAACGTGACTCGTTTGCGGGGCACGTCGCTGTGCGGGGACAGCAGATCAGCGAGCACGTTGGAATCGAACGGCGCCTCGGGTTCGTTGCGCATCGTCCACGACATCGACTGCGCCGCATCGTGAAGCAGGCGGCCGTGCTGGTCTGAGGCCGAGGTCGGTCCGCAGTCTTCCCACCGCAGGCGCATCGGTTCACCGCTCATCAGACCGATCTCGAGGTCGAGCTCGTCGGCCGGGGAGAAACTGCGGCGGGCGATCGCGCAGATTTCGCGTTCGAGCATCGGCCGCACCCGCAGACCGGCGGCGTGGCAGTAGTCCCGAATCCGTCCGAGACGACGCGCCAACTCGTTGCCCATGTCGGTGGCATCGCGTTTGCGATGCATGGTGTCCGCGCGCCAGGTCAATCCGATCCGGGCTTCCAGGCGCACTTCGGCGGTCGGTACCGCTTCGGTGGCTTCGATGATGATCTTGCGGGCCAGCGCCGGTGCTGTGTCCTTGAGCCGGGACCGCACGATTGTCGAGGCCCGCATCCCCGACTCGGGAAGCGTCTCCATGGTGATCGTGGCGGCCACGAAGTCCGGTGATTGGCCGAGGAAGGTGAGCATGTCGCCGAGGCGGGCGACCCACCGGTCGCGCACGGGCTGGTCATTCCACTCTCCGCCCTGGGGCCAGGTCCGCAGTACCAGGGTGTAGAAGTTCTTCGACGACAACTTGATCAGACCGAACGGTGCCGACCCGTCGCCGGGTGAGAAGTTGAACGTCTCGGCCGTGGCCAGCGGCCCCGGTAGTGGGGTGCCGTCGGGGATCATCGTGAACGGCCCGGACCGCAGCAGAGTTTCACCGGCACGGCGGGCCTTCGACACCGAGCGTGCACCCATGCCCAGCTCCCAGGCTGAGCGGCCCCGCAGCGACACCACCAGGGGCACAAACAGCACTGCCAGCGTGAACGGCAGCCCGAAGAACTTGATCACACCGGGCAGCGGCAGCATCAGGCCCACAACGGCGACGAACATGAACACCAGCAGCACCATCGTCGAGAACATGGTGAACCCGAACGCGCCGGAGGACCGGAACGCCGCGGCCGGGCGGTACAGCAATCGGCGGGTGCTCGCTTTGTCTGTCATGACAACCTCTTTCGACAGTCAGAGAGATGGGGTGGGCGGCTAGTGCGCCATGGCGTGTTCGTTCCAACCCGAGCGCATCGGCGGCGGACTACTCAGTGACGGGTCGGAGCTGGTGGATTCGACTTCGGATTCGACGCTGTCGGCGACGGTTTGCATGGCTGCCCCGGCGAGTCCGCCGGCCGAACCCATCGCGTCGCCCAGCCCGGAGGTGGGACCGCCGCCGCCACCGCCGCCGCCGGAGCTGGCCTGTCCGCCCTGGCCGCCGGAGAGGGCGGGTTGCGCGCCGGGGCCACCACCGCCCGATGGCGGTGGTGGTGAGGGCGCCGATGCCGTGGAGATACCGCCCGAGGGTCCACCGCCGCCGCGACCGGCGATCGAGGACATGCCGCCCGCGCCCGCACCGCCGCTGGCCCCGGCGGTCGCCCCGCCCGAGGCAGCCATGGCCGCGACCTTGCCCGCCGCGACGCCGGCACCGATGGCCGCGCCGGCCGCCGCGGCACCCGAGCCGCCGCCACCCATGCTCGCCACAGCAGGGGCAATCAGCCGCATCAGTGCGGGTAACACGAACGCGCACAACATCATCAGCACCATGCCGAGCACGACCTGTTGGGCGTTGTCTTTGGAGGCCCCGGCACGGAAAGCCACGAAGTAGGTCAGCGCGCCGACGGGTTTGAACAGCAGGAACGCCACCGACCAGGCCACGAGCCGCTGATAGCTCTGCGACCCGGGGCCGGTGCCGGAGAACGCCGCGGCCACCGGCAGCGCGGCGACGACCAGCAGCAGCATCGCCTCACGCACCACCAGCAACGCCAACTGCAAAAAGGCGCCGAGGAATCCGACGAGGGCGAAGATGCCGATGGCGGTGGTGCCCAGCGCGGAGTTGGTCAGCAAGTTGAGTTTGAGGAAGTTCTTGATGACATCGCCGTTGCCGCCGCCTGCGGTCACTGATTCGCTGACCAGCCAGTTGGAAATGCCGTCGGCGATCTGCCCGCCCACGGTCAGTGCCAGCGGGATCGCGGCGGTGGCCATAGCCGAGCGGAAGATCAGTTTGAAGCCCTCCTCAGCGTCATCGGCCATGGAGCGTTTGCGGTCGATCATCATCCGCAGGCCGAAGAACATCAGCGAGAACGTCAGACCCACGATCTGAATTTGCAGGGTGTGATCGTGCACTTCCTGCATGAGGGAGGAACTGTTGTCCAACTGCGGGTTCGGCAGCTTGATCCACCACGCCAACGCCCACGTCAGGATCGTCTGGTAGCCCTCCAGGAGCGAGTTGACGATCTTCTCGAACGACCCGCCGACCACACTGCCGGCCACATTGCTGGCCGCGTTGCCCGCGGCGCCGCACACCGCGCGGCTCAACGAGCCCGCGACGTCACACAACGGGTTCGCTGCGGCCCTGCCGGCACCGGCCCACGACGACACTGACGCAACAATCAGCGCGACCACGACCAGGGCGTGGGTCCGTCGACCGGTCAGGGCAGCGCGCAGACGCACATGGCGTCGGGTGCGGCGACGGTGAGAGTTGTTGGGGCGGTTCACCATGGGGTCCACCCATCGCCAGTGGTCGAAATCAGCAGGCGGCTGGGATCGTTGCCGGGTTCGGGGACCACCCACTTCCACTGGCCGCCGCGCCAGACCATGTCGACGCCGACGGAGATGGCGGTGAAGCCGTCGTCGCGAGTCAACGGCTGCGCGAACTCGACATGGGCGAAATCGGATGAGTAGGTGGTGATGCGCACTGCCACCGGCACATCCCGCATCTGCGCGGGTAGCCCCGGATTGCCGGCATAGATCTGTGCACCGTTGGTGCGCAGGTTGTCGGCTTCGGGTTCGGCGGCCGCGGAGACCACCGCGGCACGATCGAGCAGGGCTGCGTTCTGGTCATCGGGCGCCCAGGTGGCCCGCTGGCCGATCTGCCAGGCCGCCAGCGCCGCACCCTGCGGGGTGTGAGCAAACCCGGTGGGTACCCCGTCTGTGCTGATCGCGGTCGGACCATCTGAGGTGGAGAACGGGATCGTCGCGCCGTACACGCGCTGCCACATCAATCCCTCCGGTGGTGGGAGCACAGCCTCAGGCTCATCGGTGTCCGAGGGATCGGTGGTCTGCGGGAGGACCTGGCCGAGCGGGTTGGTCGGGGTTTCCACCCGGCGGCCGCGGGTGTCGGTGGTGGGCACCCCGAACGCGTCGTCGGGCAGCCGGGTGACCGGGGTTTGCGGCGTACCCGACGTCGGTGTGTCCGTGGCGGTGACCTGCGGTGGCTGCGTTGACGACTCGTCACCGTCACCGCGGACGGCGACCAGCACGGCCATGCCGATGACGATGGTCAACACCAGCAGCGACAGCACCAGGGTGGTGCCTTTGTAGCCGCCGGACTGGCGCAGTGAGTGCAGCGCCGCAAGGCGGCCGAGGTCCTCGCGAGGATCAGGGGTGCTCATGATGGCTAGGCTCCTGTCAGTGCGACCATGTCGGTCGGCGTGGCCGTGATCGCGTCCACCGGTGAGGCGCCCGCCGCGGCGTCGGGCAGCAGCAGCCGCCAATCACCGAACGCTGGTGCCCACACGACCGTGGTGTGGTTGACCGTCATTGAGCCGTCCGGCAGCCGGGTGTAGATGTCGACGGACGTCTTGTCGGGGGTGAACGCGGTCAGTTTCCAGCCCTGCACCTGCGGGGCCTGACCAGCGGGTACACCCGAGGTGGTCGACAACTGAATGCGGTTGGTGATGAAGTCATCTCGTGCTTGTCCCGGCGCGATGAGTTCACGGACCACCTGCGGCCACTGGTCATCGAGCGCTACCGAGAGACGCACGATGGCATTGACCGCGGCCAGCCCAGCTCCCGGCGGTGTGCGGTCGAACCCTTCCGGAGCGACGGCATCTGTCACCTCGGTGGGGCCTTCGGCGGCTTGGGGAATGCGCATGCCGTTGAACTCCACCCATCGCAGCTCGGTGGGTGGCGTCGTCAACGGAATCTGTTGCGGCGTCGACGGTGTGGCGGTGTCGGGGTCTGATCCGCATCCCGTCAGCAACCCGGCCAGCGCGTAGGCGGCAACGAGGGCAGCGATCAGCCGAAGACCAGCACCGCCGCAGCGAGGTTGCCGGCGATCGCGACCACCCACACCCCGAAGATGATCTTGGTGAACCACTCCCCCGCGGTGATCTGTGCGAGTGGATGATCGCGCACCTTGTCGAACGCGATCGAGGCGCCCAGAAAGACCAGATGCACGAGTGCGAGCATGTTGGCTACGAACACGAACCAGCCGCCGATCAGGGTGATGTTGTTCATCACCTCGGCGGGCAGTTTCGCGTACGCCACTGTCATGGTGGTGTTCATCGCTGTAGCTTTCGGTCCGCACGGCTCACTGCCCGCCCGCAGCCTGGATGATCGTGGCGCTGGCCGCGATCACCATCGTCCCGACAACCGCGCCGATCGCGATCTTCACGCCCTTGTTGTCACCGCGGTCGGTGATCTTGTCGAAGGCGATGAAGCCGCCACCGACGACGATCGCCACGGCGGTGGCGAAGTAGGCCAGGAAGGTGACCCACCCGCCGAATGTGTTGAGCCGGTCCGACAAACCGGGAATCGGGATGGGGTTGAACGCCACGTAGGTGGTGGTGGCTTTGGCCGAGGCCAGCGTGGACTGGAGCATGATCTCTTCCTTCTCGTGAGGGTGGAGGTTGTGGAGTTGTGCCGTTATGGGGTTGTGCCGGCGTCGCCTGACATCACCGCGACTGCGGCGTCACGAAGGCCTTGGCCGACGGCGGCGATGTCAGGGGCGACGACGGTGCGCGGATCGGTGCGCCGCGCCGCTGGGGCCGGGTCGGGACCGGTCGAGGGCAACTCGTTGAGCGGGGTGTCGACGAGGTAGTCGTGCCAGGCGACGTGCCATACGTGCGCGAAAAGCCCGGACCCGACGAGCAATTCGCGATCGCGGCGGAGCCGGGCGGTCGGCTTTCCCTTCCGCCCGGCTACCAGCACCAACCCCAGCAGCTGCACATGTGCTGGCGCATTGTTCGTCGCGTACTGGCGCGCGGCCAGCGACGCCGCGGCCAGGCCGCGCGCCGATACCCGCGCAACGAGTACCGCAAACGGCGGCTCATCGGCCCGCCCGGGCCACAACTGGCCGGAATCGCCGACATGCTCGAGCTGGGCCGCGAGCGTGGACACACCAGCACCGCCATGACAGCCCACGGCCGCCACCAGATGCGCCGGTAACCGTGTCGTGCGCCGCCCCAACATCTCCGACGCGCTCGGCGGCAAAATCGACGCACCCCGAATCGCTCCGGCGTTGTGCGCCACCGACACCGTCTCCACACTCGCGGCCATCGTTGTTATGCCCCCTTCGGCGTGAGCTGCGGGAAGGTGACCTTGAGACCCGGGACGGCCTTCTCCGCCTGCCGGGACAGGTCGACGGCAGCGTCGGTGACGGTCTTGCGCACCTGATCGGCGGCACCACCGAGTGCCTTGTAGGGGGCGTCGGCCTGCTCCGCGGTCCAGTTGGCGGTGTAGGTCTGGCCGCCGATGGTGGTCTCGGCGTTGACATCACCACCGACGTTGACCTGGTAGTGCACTGCGGGCAGACCAGCTTTGGCGGCTTGGCCGGCGGGCAGATGCACCTCGAACTGGTTCGCGCCGGGATTGGGCAGCGGAGCCGGTTGCGGACGCGGCGGTTGCGGGACGCGGCGGTTCGGGTCGGGCTGGCCGGGCAGCCCGGGCTGACGCGGGTTCGCACCCGGATCTCCGGCACCAAGGGCGTGCGCGAGGAGTCCACCGGCCGTTCCACCGGCCACACCGCCGACGATCGCCGCGGGGATACCCAGGGCCGCGGCACCGATCGCCGCACCGGCGGCCGCACCGATCGCCGCGCCCGTTCCGGTGTGCGCGCCGGGGAAGGGCACCACCATGGTCGACCCGATGACGGCTCCCACGCCGGTACCGATCAGCGCACCACCGACACCGCCGGTCACTGCGGCGGGCACGCCGAGGGCGACCGCACCTGCGGTGCCGCCGAGCGCCACACCGATGATGGTGGCCGCGGCCTGGCGGGACGCTTCGTCCTCGGGAACCCCGACCGAGATGAGGCCCTGGGCGATCTTCGCTTCGCCATAGGCCGACCACTCGTTGATCGAGACCCGCTGACGGTCGGTCAGCCAGGGAGCATCGCGTTTGAGCTGGTCTTCCTCGACGAGGAAGTTGCCCACGCGCAACGTCTTCGGGGGCGGGGCAATTGGGCGGACCGGCGCGACCGGGCGGGGCAGGGTGTAGGCCCGCGGCGGCGCCGGGTTGTAGACGGTGTCGTAGTCGGGCTGGTTGTACGCCTGCGGATCGGCGTAGGGCCGGTATGGCGCTTCCCGGGGCGGTGCCGGGATAGCGCCCGGACCGGGGTTGTAGTTGTAGCTCGGCGCAGTCTGCTGCGGAGGTGCGACCGGTGGGGTTGCGTCGTCGCCACCACCGCCGACCCCACCCTGCTCGAATCCATCGTCGGTCTCGCCCTGGTCGATACCGCCCTGTTCGTAGGCTGCGGCCGGGCTGTCGACCAGGAGGGTGGCGCCGAAGGAACCGGAAACCATCAGCGCGGCAAGCACTGTCCCGACGAATGGGGTGGCTGGTGGGGCGGTGCGGTGCCGGCGTTGTGCCCGCGACCGCCGGGGCGGGGTGTCGAACCGCGGAGACGTGACCGCTAGTGAGGTGATGTACATGGGAGGGGGTGACCTTTCTATTTCTTGTTTCGTGTGACAGACGCGATGTAGGTGCGTTCGCCGATCTGGGTGGTGGTGATGTTCTGGACATCGGGGTCGGGGTCGCGGGTGCCGTCGGGCAGGATCAACGTGACCGCCACGCGATAGGTGTTGGAACCGGTCTCCTCAATCGACAGGCAGTACCGCGCTTGGGGATTGAGCGTGTCGATGCTCGACTGCAAATCGACGGCGCTGCCGATGCCCTCGACATTGGACGAGGCCATCGCCCGCGCGGCCGGTCCCGAACGCCAGTGGAAGTAGGCGTAGTTGAACGCTTTGATCACGTTCGGGCCCGACGTCAGGTCGCCCGGGTCGCGGCCGGTAGTGGTGGCTCCATCACTGGTCGAGGGGCATTCCACCGCATCGGAGAACGGGTCCGGGGTGTCCTTCGCAGCAACCGGATCGGTGATGCCGTCCTCGCCGCCGCCGCTGACCAGGCCCCGGATCATGACTGCGATCGCCACTAGCCCCATGACCGCCACCACAACGGCAGCAGCCACGATCAGCAGCCACCGGCGGTCCCGACGTCGAACCGGGGTCGGAGCGGGCGCACTTCGTGTGAATGGCGCTGCGGCATAGACAGTGTCGGTGTGCGGGGGCTCCTCGACTGCGGGCTCGGCGACCTCCCCGAAATCGGCGTCATCAGATTCAGCGTCATCGAGTGGGGCGTAGCTGTAAGTGTCGTCGACCTGGTCAACGCCCCCTGCTGTGATGTCCTGCTCGAGGCGCGTCGGGTCGTCAACCCACTCGGTGAGCTGGTCGGAGTGAGGATCCGTGCTGTGCAGCCAGGACTGCACGCTAGGGTCGTTCTGCCAATCAGTGCTCATCCGAACGTCACCTCGTTCCCGTGGCGGTATGCGCGGGTCCAGCGATCGCACGCGGCGAGGTGCCAGTGCAGGGGATGTTCATCGCCGAACACACCGCGCCGGACCGCGGTCAGCGAGAACGGATCGATGGTGTGCAGCGTGTCGTCAAACACGTCGCGGTAGGTGGCGCCGACCAGCAGCTCGTCCGGCAACGAGCCGTTCGAGCCGACCACCAGCACAACGCTGTTCGCGTCGAGGCGGTAGCCGCGGTCACCGGGCAGTACGCACCGCGCCCGTTCGTCGTAAGCCTCTTTGAGCCGCGTGATGCTGAGGCCGTTGCCCATCCCCCATCGAGTCGACGCGCAGCCGTTCTCATCGGTCAGGACCACCGACGTGGCCGGGTCGGTGACTGCGGTGATCAGATCGATGGGACTCAACCACGCCGGCTCACCACCCTGCGGGTTGATGGGACGGTTCGGATGGCCGGGGTTGTGAGAGGCATGTCCCCCGAACGGGGGCCGGATTGCACTGTCACTGAACATGTACTCGCTCCTTCCGGAGTGATTCGTTGAGTGCGCTAGTGGAGAGGAAGGGTCTAGCTGGAGGTGGTGGTTCGACCACCACCACAAGCGCGGCACAACCCGCGCCCGCACACACGGGAAGGGCTGGCCGAGAGGACGGTCAGACTCATTGCGAGGCCCCGCTGAGGAACGGCGGAAGGCCGGACGCGCCGCCAGGAGGTGTGGATTGCGGGACCTGTGAGGACCCCGAGGGAACGGTCTCGGCCGGAGCCGATGGTGACGAAGTGTCGAGCTCCCACGGATACGCCGGTTCCGACGTCGCAGCGCTCGGCGGCAACGACGTCGTGGTCAACGATGGAAGAGTCGACGAACCGGACCCCTCGCCGAACAGCCACGAAAAGTCATCGCTGCCGCTGCCGCTACCGGACGAGTTCGACGACCCGCCGTCCTTGCCTGCGATGTCGCGCGCGGCCGCCACGATCCAATCCCCGATCAGCTTCGTCGGGGGCTGGCCCGTCGGTGTCGCCGACACCTGCGAGTACGACGTGTGCTGCTTGGCGGCATCCCAGTACTTCAACAGCGACGACACCTTGAACAGGTCGGAGTTCGCCTGAAACTCGGACTTGAACGCAGTAAAAGCCTCAGAGACAAGGCGTTTCTGCGTTGCCGGTGGAACCAGCGTAACCGCTGCCTGGCCCAGCTTTGCGCCCAGAATGCCGACGATGGCCAGTGGATTCGCGGCACCCGCAGTAGCGATCGCGGCGATGGTGCTCGGGGTCGCGACTGTCTGCACAACGGTCTTCACCGCGTTGAACCCGATCGTGCCCACCTTGATCACCGCCGACAACGCGTCCTGGACACTCGGCAACGGCGTACGAGGGTCTGAGGCCACGGCCAACCGCTCTGACAACGTCTGTCGCGGTTGATAACTCACGGATTCGAGGTTGTTCTCCGGCGCCTGGACATCCTCATTGACCACCGGCACCGCGGTCTTCACTGCGGTCAATGCCAGCGCTTCGGCGATCGTCGATAACGACCCGATCGGATCGTCCGGGTTGAGTTCCGATTGACCCGCGATGTTGGTGACCAACCGCGCCAGCGGTGCGTTCGCCGGGGCATCGCAGGCGAGGTCGCCGGGCGTGCACGCGGACAGATAGCGTCCCGCGATGGCCTGGTACGACGTGTCCTCGACATCGCCGACCGGAGCGATACCGCCGCCCGGTGCGTTGGTCGTCGACACCGCCACGACCTTGGACACGTTCGCGCCACTGGTTCCCGGCACAGGGTCGGGAGAAGTCTGTCCCGGCTTGCCAGGGAACAACGAGGCCCCTTCGGGACGGCCGGGATCGCCGAGGTTGGCCAGCAGCGCCAGTTTGTCGGCGCCGATCGCTGCTTTGCCACCAACGATGTCGTTCAACACAATTCGGGTGACGTGAGCGCCCTGGGAGTAGCCGACCAGACCGAACTTCGTGGCCGGGCACGCGGCGGCCTTCTCTTTGATCCAGGACAGCGTCTTGGCGACCGCGCCCTGAACCGACTGCTCGTACGGGACCTTTCCGCCAGCTACAGCACCACCGAAGCCGGCGTCATACGGCACATACGCACGGTCCATATCCCCGCGTGCGGCCGTGACCGCCGGGTGCAGAACCTGGGACAGGAAGCCCGCATCCTTCGACGGATCGGCGTCTGGCGACGACTGGCCGGTGCCCTGCACCGCATACACCATCAGACCAGGGCAGCCCCCCGGCTGCGCCGGCGCGGCAGACACGTTCCCGACCCCGACATTGGCCAGGGCGATGACGGCCGTCGCCATGACTGCCAAGGTCGCCGCCCAGATCGAATGTCGCGACTCCTGTCCCCCCCTCTGGACAGAACGATGCATCTCTACACTGGTCACCGGGACAGCCCCCCATCGACAGACAGGGAGCTGTCTCCTCGGGTGACAACGCGCGAGCCGTTCGACGGCAAATCAATCGCGCTCGCGCGTAGTCGCCAACCACCACTCCGGAGAGGGACTGTTCGACGGCAATCTGACCGTCCCTCTCCGGAGCCTGGGAGCCGTGCCATCGATCGAAAGTCGACAGCAACACGCCCAGACCAATCTGGCCCACTAGGATCGGGCTCAAGAAGGTTCGTCATGCGAGTTCCTTCACTCCAAGGGTTTCCTCGAAGCTGTAAGAAGCAGTCCACCCAGACGGCCGTTGGCAGTGCATACCCGCAGGTAAATTGAGCAACGACGGCCTCGATGCCCGCCCATACCGCATCGAGCTGGTATTCACACCCGGTCCCGACGCCGTTCGAGTCGCCAAACTGTGCAGCGTTCGGGCCGGGGTCAAACTCGTAGTCTGAGACCCTGTGTCTAACTGCTGTGCATGTGTATCTCCAGTGCATAAGCTGCTCAATCGGCGGCTCAACCCTACAAACGGCCCTCATGATCCGACCGCCAGTCCGAACTATAACCCGATGCTAAACCGAATGTAAACCGACGATAGCCATGCACTAGTGACATTTGGGGAGGGGGCTGCCCCGGAACGGGTCCACGGCGCTTAGAGTGCGGGTGTGGCCGATGCTTTGCGCTTTGGGCGCCTCGTGCAGCGGCGCCGGCAAGAACTGGGATTGTCGCAAGCCGACATAAGCCTCGCCGGCGGGCCGAGTGACGCGACTGTGCGACGCCTCGAGCAAGGTTTGATGGCTAAGCCGCGGTTCGTCACGTTGAGCAAGCTGGACGCTCCGCTGCGGTGGTCCGCGGGAAGCGCCGCCCGCGCTTTCGAGGGGGGAGACCCGATACCTCTGCGAGACGAGCCCACGATCGATCTGGCCGCGGGCACGAATGACCCGATCTCTTCTCGCCCCACACGTCCCCTGACGCCCTCTGTCTACGGAGTGTTCATTCGAACCGACGCGCTGGCCGAACTGGCTCGGAAGGTGCGCGCTGTCGATGACCTGTCGCCTTCGCTCGACGAGGACCAGCGCGTTGTGGTGTCGAATCTTCGTCATGCGACCGACAGATTGACCCGAGCGTGGATAATCAGGCAGGCAGAAATAGCGCGTCGTGACGGCACTCTCGCTGATCTGATCCTCGTTCTTGACGATCATCTGCGAATGCCACCGCCGGAAGGCGAGTCCGCCTCAGACAGCGATGACCTCAACTACTTGAGGTGGCTCGCCGGTTACTCGATGTCGATGCCTCAGGCTCGGCGATACGAAACGCGTTTCGCTGAGTTCGTAGCGAGTCAGTCAGAGCAGGTTGACTGACATGGAGTTGGTGGTCTTCTCATGCGTTGCTAGGTTCGGTGGCCCTGCGGGCCGGGTTGGTCTAATACAGCCTCCAACCCGACCCGAGAGCACTATCCGGCAAGACCAGTCTTTAGGCCGCGCAGTTCTTGTTCATTGCGTCGCGCCACAAGACGCCATTGGTGGTGGCAAACCGAAGGTACACCGATATTAGACCGAAATAAAGAGTAGACACCCTGCGCGTCCGTGGAACGCGGGCGAATCCGAGGCTCGCCCGCGGCGGTACGGTTTGGCAATCCCCTGCGTGACCGTTGCGTCGTTTAGTTACGTCTACAGACCTTAGACGCTCATCGTCGACCCTCGCCTATCGAACTGCGTTGATCGCGCAGACCGGTCGCCCCTACCCGCGTGACTGCTGCGACGCCGCGGGGTTTGGGTGTGCAGCTCGTGCCTGCGAACCGCCTTACCGGCCGGCAGGGATGAACCGTCCGAGGGGTTGGGCGTACCGGCTTACTCTGAATCCACTGATTCAGACTGGAGGTGGGCTTCTAGAGCTGCCCTGCACAGCTGCGAGCGATTCTCGGCACCGACTTCGACAACCAAGCGGTCGATGACAGTCAGGTTGCGACCTAGCATCCGGAACGTCAGGGAAGATCGCTCCTCTTCGGGTCTGGCTTCGATTCGTACGAACAGCCCATCGTCGTGGTGCTGGCGTTTGAGCTTCTCTACTAACGCCGGCAAGCGGTCGTGATTGGCGACAATCGCGTCCATCAATGTCCCGGCGATGGTTGTTTCGTTCTGCTTGTTGTGCGCCTTGGTGGCTGTGCAGAGTGGCGTGGGAAGCGACAGGGTGACTGACACCAGCATCTCGTCTGGGCGGGTTTCGACGCGTTTCGGGCGTCGGGTACCTCGCGAGACAGGCCGAGTGGACGCCGCCGGTTGCGGTCGATCGTGCGGTAGCGCTGGGCCGTCGGGTACAGCTGGGATCGCCGCTGGTGCTGCGGCAGGAGCAGATGGCCTACGGGGCGGCGGCCCCGGGACGCTGTCGGTCCTCGCGAGACCGGCTACAGGCTTGCGATCGGTGGCCATCAGGCAGGTGCTCCTTCGTGTGTCGGCTCTGCGGAGGAATCTTGCTCGGTCTCGCGTCGGTCGATCTCCTGGAGGATCTCCTGGGCGAGGAGGACGTAGTCTTCAGCGAGAGACGGCGCGGTGCCTGGCACACGGTCGGGCCGTCTGCCTTCCTTGAGGGCCTTCCAGTACGGCTCGGCGTTGTCAACTTGCTCGGCCAGCTCGTGGGCGAGCAAACCCTTCTCCCGTACCTGAACCGAGGTCATGGTGCTATGGCGCACAACGGAATTGAACAGCGGGGCCACTCCTCCTAGCGCTGCGTCTAGCTTGGCTCGCGCCTCTCTACGAATGGCTTTCGCAGCGACCTCGATGCCGAATAGCACGGCGCCCAGGACCTCGATGTCGGGGTTTGTTGACCTGGCATTAACCATTTCGTCAGCGAGCTTCTGCAGGCCATCAATGCTCGAGTCGTCCGGTTTCGTCGGGATGACGATCCAACGTGTCGCAGCCAGCGCCAACCGTAGAAGATGGGGTCGTGTAGGTGGGGTATCGATAATTATGAGGTCATAGTCAGCTGCGATGGGAGTTAACGCATCTGCAAGTTGCCTGTGTGAACCTGGCGAACGCTGAGAACGTCCGATCAGTATCGCTTCCAGGTCGTCGAGTCTGCTCCCACCCGGAAGTACGTCCAAATTGGGTCGGTAGTTGACAAGACTGGGTCGTAGTGCCTTCTCCTGCATGATCGCGTCAAAGATTTGTTGTCCCGAATCCCCGGACCCATCGATCTCGTAGCCTAGGTCGCGTCCCGCGTTGCCCTGCGGATCGAGCTCAATGAACAGGACGTGCCAGCCGGCGGCAGCGGCCAAACCAGCGACATTTGTCGCCGTGGACGTCTTACCGACGCCACCCTTGCCGTTTGCGATCGTGACAACCCGAGACAGTGCGGGTTGAGATAGGTGTTGCACTGAGTCCTCCAATGGGGTGGTGCGCATGGACCGCAGGAAGGCAGTACCTGCCGGGCGCTTTGGGGTCCGCTATGCGCAGAGGATAACAGCGCACATCGGTTCGCGCGGTGTACGACACGCTACGGACGACCTTGCGTTCTACCGCGAGGTCTCGCATGCGCGACGTCACAGATACTTACTTGAGATCGGCGATGATCGAGGCGTTAACGATGACGATGTCTTTGGTCGGCGGGCAGCATCTACGTCATGCGTTGCGTATAGACATAACTGATTAGGCAGAGCTGCCATCACTGCGCACGGGTATGTGTTCATTAGTTCGGTGTGTACATCGATCTACATGTATCGCATCAGCGGAGCCGGTAGACAGGAAAACATTTTGACGCACAACGCTCGCAACGTGGGACGAGATATGGCGGTGCCTGCGGACATGAGTGCTCTGCGCCGCGTAGCCCGCCTTGCGAGCGTCCGCAAGCATCGCAGTACGTAGCACTTCACAGCACCTTGTATTGAGTGCGACGTGGTCTCTCGTAGTCGAGTGGGTACGTGCGGTGGTACAGCTCAGCGTATGGGGGTAAGGACGCTGAGGCTCATCCCGTGCATCGGTGCGGTGCTTCACGCTATATGTATGGCGCGCCGACAAGTGCAAGGTACGTCCCGGTAGACGTAAGAACGTATATGGCGGCGTGCGGTTCGACTCGTGGCGCCCATTAACGCGGAAGGTCCGGGCAGCAACCAACGAGGTGGCACTTCCTCGAGTGTGGTAGTCCGTGTTAGGGGGCCTGTTGCGGGACGCAGGGCGTAGCTCGGTGACCACAGTGTTGTCGCGCATCATCTAGACGGTCTCGTCGACTGCACTGGTCGCGTGGCTGCGTGCATTGAAGTGCGAAGTAATGCGTGCATTATTACGAGGCGAACAGGACGTTTGTGCGCACGGCACTCGCCATCGGACCGGTCGGTAACCACATTGCGGGGAACGAAAGTCAGATACCAGGATCGCGGATGCGACACCCAGGGCGAACAGAAGCATCGTGTCTGCGCCCGAGAGAGGTTCGCGCTCTCGACTAGACCCTTGGAAGACCAAGGCACCGGGTGGCATAGCCACGCAGCTCGGCTGTCGGCCGAGTGGCTTGTGAGCCGACAGCTCAACGTAGCGGCCCCCGCACAGACTTGCGCGTCCGCGTGACCTGACCCGGTGGGGCGGGTTTGACCATCCGCGACACGGGCGCACAAAGACATAAAGACATGAGACCACAGCGCAGCGCGTTCACGACGAATTTCATCCCACCAACGATGACTAGGGGCTGGCGTCCGCCTTGCTCGATCGCTGGTCTACCTCGACGCATCCATCCACGAACATGTAACAGCGTTCCTTGAACTCTGTGGATTGGCCGGGCGGACCCCTTGTTGGGTCACCAAACGAACATCGGCCGCTCTTGTGGGTCCACAACTGAGCCGGGCTGACCTAGGATTACCTGATGGCTGACCGGGGAACCAGCGCCACAACTACATGCGGCAGCTCAGGCGGGCACCTACAACCCGTGCTCTACGTAGATCACCGAGTTCGTCTATGTCACGCCCCCTACGTCACTCCCCCGGAAGGCACCGGTGTCGCCGCCGGCCCCTCAAGTTCGGCCGCTAGGCCCAATGCCACCAGGCTCTCGGCACTTCGGGAGACTCCTTGAGTGAAGGCTGCGGTAGGGTTCCGAGAACTGAGCCGACGTCGTCACCAACCCGATAACACCCGTCGGCCGTATGGGCCGGCGGGAGATGTTCGACTCTGAAGGTGGGCCATCGCCGTATCGACGTCCCGTTGGGGCTGAGAAGCAAGAATGAACGCTTAGTGCGACTGACGGGAGTCCTGGCAATCGCGCTGAGACGGCAGACTTACGTAAATGGCTCCAGATCGCACCGTGACGAGCTGTCACCCATTCTGGCCCTAAGGGTTAGGACAACTCATTTTCGTCGTTCTGCGGGAAACTGGGAGGCAGTTTCGATTTGCGCAGGTCAACGGTGCTTAAATGCTGTCGTGAACCGAAAGCTGTAGTCAGCGCTGGCTCTCGACCGGCACCGCAGGCCGGTGGGGGAGCGGAGAACCGCGGCGGAGTAGATTTTTCTGACCCAAACGGCGAACTACTGCTGATGTCCATGGCCATGAGAAAGTCCCCATTGGTGGCCAGGTCGAGGTCCCCGCTGGTGGCCAGATAAAAGTCCCCACCCTGTGTTCGTCGTGTCGACCCGGAACTGAGGGCCCAGGCGATGACGGTGAAGGTGCCAACCGATCACCATCACCGCCTGGGAGTTCCATTGAAGTCTGCGAAGGACCGTATGGACATCATTTCTGCTTACCGAGAACTCGGAAGCTATCGCGCCGCAGCCGAGGTGTGCGGCACCACCCACAAGACCGTCAAGCGTGTGGTCGACCGGTTCGAGGCCGACGATCAACCACCCGACCGCAAGGAACGGGCCCGCAACTACGATGCGGTCGCCGAGTTGGTCGCTGAGCGAGTCGAGCGGTCACACGGCCGGATCACCGCCAAGCGACTGCTGCCGGTAGCACGTGCCGCGGGCTATGAGGGCTCGGCCCGCAACTTCCGTCGTCTCGTCGCCCAGGAGAAAACACAGTGGCGCCGTGATCATCATCGTGGCCGCCGCCCGGCGGTGTGGGCTCCGGGTGACTACCTGGTCATCGATTGGGCCGTAATCGGCGGGCTGCACATGTTCTGCGCGGTGTTGGCGTTCTCGCGGTGGCGGTTCGTTCGGTTCGCCACCAACGAAACATCCACCACCACACTCGGATTCATCGCCGAGGCGTTGGAAGAGATCGGTGGAGTGCCCAACAAGGTACTCGCTGATCGGATGGGTTGCCTCAAAGGTGGAGTCGTCGCCAACGTCGTCGTACCCACCCCCACGTATGTGCGGTTTGCCACCCACTACGGGTTTTCCCCGGACTTCTGTCACGGCGCCGATCCGGAATCGAAAGGGATCGTGGAGAACCTCTGCGGGTACGCGCAGTCGGATCTGGCGCAGCCGTTGTGGACCGAAGCCAAGATCGCTGCTGGTCGTGACGACGTGCAGCTGGATGTGCACGCAGCGAACCGGGCCGCGCGGGACTGGTGTGTCGAGGTCAACACCCGCCGTCACAGCGACACACTGTGCGTGCCTGCTGACCAACTCACGATCGAACGAGACACATTGAGCCCGTTGCCGTCTCTGCGGGCCCAGGTCGGTCCACCGCCGGTCACCCGTAAGGTCGATCGCCTCTCGTGTATCCGGTACGCCTCGGCCCGCTACTCGGTACCCAACCGGCTCATCGGCACCACCGTGACCCTCATCCAGGACGGTGAGCGGCTCCTGATCGCCGAACCTGCCTCCGGTGAGGTGGTCGCCGATCATCTGTTGGCCGCACCTGGTGAGGTCGTCCTCAACGATGATCACTACGGGGGGCCACGCACCCCGCCCAGTCGTGCACCACGGCCCAAAACTGCGGTAGAGAAACAGTTCTGCGATCTCGGTGAGGTTGCTGAGCAGTTCCTGGTCGGTGCCGCGGCCATCGGGAACACCCGCCTGGGCGGTGAACTCGATGACATCCTCGGGCTCGTCACCTCCCACGGCCGCGAACAGGTGCTCACCGCTCTGACCAGGGCGGTGGCGTTCCGGAGGTTCAAGGCCGCCGATGTGCGCTCGATCCTCGATGCCGGAGCCGGCACCCCCAACCCGCGACCGGCCGGCACAGCACTGTTGGGTCACCTGCCTACCGCGCCCACCCGCTCGCTGGATGCCTACAAGCTGGGCGCCGGCGACAAGGAGGTGTCATGACCACCACAACATCGACACCCGTTGCACCTCAGACAGTGCCGCCGCTACCGGCCGACCTCGATCACGCGCTACGCCGATTGAAACTGGCCTCGATCCGCCGCAGCGCACCCGAGGTCCTGCTCACCGCGAAAACCCAGCGGTGGACACCCGAAGAAGTACTGCGAACCCTGGTGGAAACCGAGATCGCCGCTCGTGATGCCTCCAACATCCGCAACCGACTAAAAGCTGCCGGGTTCCCGGTCACCAAAACCTTGGAATCGTTCGACGTGGCCGCATCCTCTATTCCGGCCAATACCTTCGAATACCTGTCTTCACTGGAATGGGTTCGGGCGCAACATAATGTCGCCCTGATCGGCCCTGCCGGGACGGGTAAGAGTCACACCCTGATCGGGTTGGGGATCGCCGCAGTGCACGCCGGACACAAAGTGCGGTACTTCACCGCCGCCGACCTCGTGGAGACCCTGTATCGCGGGCTGGCCGACAACACCGTCGGCAGAACCATCGACACCCTGCTGCGCCAAGATCTGCTCATCCTTGACGAGATCGGATTCGCCCCGCTCGACGACACCGGCACCCAACTGCTGTTCCGGCTCGTCGCCGGCGCCTACGAACGCCGATCTCTCGCGATCGCCAGCCACTGGCCCTTCGAACAATGGGGACGATTCCTGCCCGAACACACCACCGCCGCCAGCATCCTCGACCGGCTCCTGCACCACGCCACCATCGTCATCACCGACGGCGACTCCTACCGCATGACACACCGAACGGAGGTGCCACCGACCTAGAACATCCCGCACAGGGTGGGGACTTTTACCTGGCCACCAGCGGGGACATCAAACTGGCCGTTGACAGCTGATGGCCCGCTTGAGGCGCGCCTGTGACTCAGTCAGTGCCGCTTCTACCGACAGGCCGACGGCTTGTCGATTGCCTGCCGGTTAGCCCGCTCGATGTTGCTGCTGCGAGGGCTGCGCAGCACGAACTGCGTCCAGCAAGCGAGTGAACTCGCTTGCCAAAACACTCCCGTCTGAAAGCCCCAGGAGCACACCTTCCGCGCGGGCAACGGCTGTGTCTAAGCCAGCGACTGACGAGGGCTCCGGGGTGGACTTGGGTGACGCGGACGAATCGAACGCCGCAAGGTCGCGTTCGAGCATCTGCGCCATCTCGCGATGATGCTGAAGTTGCGCGGAAATTCGTCGAGCGGCGTTCTCGGCGGAGCGCCGGCAGGCATCCGAGCAATAGATCCGAGGCCGACCACGACCCGCGGTCCTACGAAACTCCTTTCGGCACTGCGGGTCAGCGCAGTACGCCGTCACTACCGGAGCTTTGGTCGACCGGTTCTCGATAGCTGCCGGAACTGGCGTGGGTGCGCCAAGGCGCCCACGCCGGCCGTCAGCGGACCGATCCATCCACCCAGTGTGGCATAAATTCGCGCGAAAATACAGCCGAACAACGCCCGTGACCTGCGGAGATGAGAGTACCGCCCTACTCGATGTCCCCTGACCCGCCGTCCAGCACCAACATAAAATCGCGCGGAATTCGCGCTCATACAATTACACCGATGTGATTCGAGCCAACAAGGGGGGTGTGATGACTGCAGGACGCGCAGGTAGCGCCGGTCCTAGCGTGGCCACTGCACCGCGGCTCGATCATCCCTGCGGAAGATCGTGCTCGAGCTTGCGCAGTTCTTCAGCCCAGCACCACGATCGGTCCCTACTCCCGACGACGGTCGATCAACGCCGGTGCCACGCCTTTGACGCGAACCAGATCTTTCCTACCCTGCGCCACCTTCGCGCTGCGCGCCTAGCATCGCCAACCCAGAAGGGAGCCTCCGAACCTTCCGAACGCTGACATCTAAATAACGCGCGAGGTCCAACACAAGGACCCCCCGATTACCAGTCGGAGGGTCCTTGATCTGAAGTTTCGAGACTGAGTTACCAGCTCGGTCTCACGGGCTCTCGCCCATCCCCGAAGGGACTGTCTTGCCGGACAGATCTCAGGGTAGCGTGCGCCCTCTAGGAGTGCCCGCAATCCCTGTGCTCCGCGTGTCGCACAACCACACGCGGGGAATCGACTGCATTCGTCCGCAGCACTCACCCACTAGTGGGTGGACATGCTGAGTGAATGGAGGCAGTGGTCGCCCCGCTCCACAGTGCGTGTCGACGCAACAAACGAACACAGATACCGATCAGCACCATGGCCAGAACGAATGCCACCGGTGCCTATCGCGACGTATCTAGCGGACCGCCATTCCCGGTACACGCTGCTCGCATTCGACCTGGATGCAGGACCGTACGGTCCCGAGGCCGTTGCTGTGGATGCCAACGTACTTACCGGCGTCCTAACCGACTTGGGTGTGAGCCACCTGCAAGTGCAGTCGGGGCCCTCAGGAGGGCGGCACATCTGGGTGCGCGTCATTGACCCAGGGATACCCGCGGAGAAAGTCGCCGACCTTGCTCGTAGGCTGCGCGCGCACCTTCCAACCCTCGACATCTCTCCGCTTACCAACCCCGTGTCGGGCGCAGTTCGGATCCCCGGGTCTGTGCACCGATCGGGCGGAAACGCGAGCCCACTATTGACCGGACGGGAACTGGGCAACGCCGTCAGGGACATGCAGGCTCGGCCGGCGCCACCCGACCTAGCTGAGTGGCTGATAGCGAGGTTCCCAACAACCGCGCGGCAAAACTCCACGCAGCGAACTACGACTATCGGCCTACGTCTGGTCGGGCAGGGGCCTGCCACACGGGTTGATCGCGCGCGAACCGAACTATCCACAACTACGGCTGAGCGCCTAGCCACGCGGCTCACAGCCGCCGACGATCGCTCGGCACACGCGTGGTCGATCATGCTCGGGATGGCCGCTAGCGTTGGTGCTGGACTGATGTGCTTCAACATCTGCACAAGCCTGGACTCGTCCGCTTGCGCGAAGACCTCCGCCAGAACGAGGCGCACGCCCTCACGCAGTGGCACAAAGCACTGCGCACTGCTGCCGAGACAGCGTGGCCGAGAGCGCAAGGCGACCACACCGTCGACGACCCAGTCCGCACTCACATTGAGGCTGTCTTCGCTGCAGCGAACTCAGATCCCGCAACTTGGGCACGGAAGGGGTGGGCCAGTGCTGAACGGGTCCTGCACAGCCTCCTCGTTGTGTGCGCTCAGGCGCACACAACGACCGTGAACATCGACGTTCGCCGGCTAGCCGAAGCCGCTAACGTTCACGCCGCAACGGCATCGAGGGCACTCCACCGCCTCCAGGCAGAAGGTTGGATCAGACGAGTCGCTGAGGCGCAGGGGACAGAGTCGGCAACTTGGGAGCTCGCACATGTTGCGTATGACACAGCTGCAACACAAGGGGAAACACGCCCCCCCGTTTGCCAACTCCACCCTGCGCCTCCACCATGCCCACCACGACATCTGGGTTTGGCGAGGAGGTTTAGGCGGAATCGCCGAGAGGATCCACGCAGCCTGGCAGGGTGGTCACGTATCCGTGATCGGTCTTGTGAGTGCCACGGGTTACTCCAGCCGGTGCGTCCGTGCGTGGCTTCGCTACTTCAGGGAGCTGAACCTACTGACTCCCTCCAGAAATAGGTGGGACGAAGTAGCCGTCGCATTCGGATCTTACGGCGCAATGGTCCGACGGGCACAGAGCCATCTTGTCGATCGACTGGTTCGGGACTGGTGGGATGAAGAACTTCGCTGGCGAAAGCAAAGAGGGAAGCGAAGGTATCGAGGTCCGGGCAAAGTGGCAACGGATCCACAAGCGATCGCACTGCCAATCGCAGCGCCCTCGCGGACAAGGTATGGGCGGTTCCCGACGCGGCCCAACGGAAAGGTCGACTATCCGTCGGCTCGTTCGTTGGTGCGTAGTCACATGCAAACAAGTAACGCTGCTTAGGTGTCACCGCGATCATCAGGACTCCGCGTGACAGTCCAACGTCACGCCGCAGCGAAATTCCCGCGGGGTTTAAGGAGATAGTGCTGGGCCGGATTGGACGATTGCTCACGCTGGCACACCTCCGTTGGCGGGCCGTCGATGATCGGCCGGGTGTCGGGTGTTGGGCGTCGAAACTCGGGAACCTTTCGGTGACTACACAGCAACTGACAAGTGTAAGGGTCGCCGCAGCGGCCACCTCTCATCCGATTGGAGAACCAACCTATGGCAACAACCTCGACTCGTCTGATCGCCGGCGCTGTGCTTGCAGCGGGCCTCGGTGCGGGTGTCGCGACCGCGGCGACGGGCCCGTGGGTTTCGGACTTCGGAATTCATCAGGTGCACGGCGGTGCTACCGAAAGTCAGGAGCCCTTCACCTTCAAATTCGGTACGGAGTACCGCGATCCAGTTGACAACGACGACTTCACCCGTCGCGGCTACGGTGATCCGATCGGTGACGCTGGGCAGCTGAAGGTTTTCCGCCCCTGACATCCGGGGTGAGTTCGGCACCTCTGTCTGCGGGGAGAAGACGACGACGTGCGCGATGTCGTCGGTCAGTGTGCTCGTTGGTCGGCGGTCGTCAGGATCAGGTATTGGGCCGAGGCTTGTTGGTGGGCATCGGTTTTGGTGTTGCCGATGACCTGGGCGCCGTATCGCCCGACAGTCAGTGCGCAGCTGTGTGCTTGGCTTGTCGGGTGCTTTTGGCAGGTGGCGGTGGGCAAGCCTGGTGGGCTGTCGGCGCCGGTCCAGCCTCGGGTGCGGTTGGACCCGAGGAAGCTGTCGAGATAGGTGCGCGCGCCCTCGGCGGTGTCCGCGCGGAAGACCGCCGAGTTCTCCACTGCGTTGGCATCCGAGCCAATCTTGGTCAGCACCTCGAAGTCGGTGACGGGGTCGGTGCTGGTGTGGGCGATGCCGCGGGGCCCGTACACCGCTCCGCGGTCAGGGGAGTCGGGGTTCGCCCGCAGGTAGGTCGCGGTGAATGGCAGCGCGTAGATGAGGATGGCGTCGGGGTCGATCAGCGGAGTTTCACCGTCGGGGGTGGGCGTGAACTCGTCGATGAAAATCTTCTGCTGAGTGATCGCGTTGGCCATACGCACCAACGACTCTCCGCTGCGGAACTGCGTCGTGGGGCCGTAGTACCGATCGAAGAACACATACGAGTCGTGAGCGGTGACAGCCAGGATCGCTGTGGACGCACCGAAATCTTGGATGACAGTTCGGGTGCCCGGCGCCCCGTCGAGCGGCACGATGGGCTTGTTGTCGATTTCGGCGACCGCGGCACTCATTTGATCAGCGGCGGCCGAGGCGTCGGCAGGGCTGCGATATTTCAGGACCGCATGCCGCAGCAGGTGACGAGCAGCCCCGACGTTGGCATCCCCGTTGTCGGCGGTGGTGACAAATCCGGTGACGAACTCCGCGTTGGCCGGAACGTCGGCCGCGCCCGGGACGACCGCGCGACCGATCCCGGCAGCGTCGTCGAACTCGCCGACAGGCCATTGCCCATGTGTGAGATCGGGATTGACCTCGAACGGCGCCAGCACGAACTGCGCCATCCGGGTCGCCTCGACCCGCTCGGGGTCGGTGACCGCGCGTCCGAACGCCGCTCGCGCCCGGGTGGGGTAGTCGCCGGTGTCGAGGGCATCAACCTGCACGGCAGGGTCGGTGAATGTTGCCGAACTGGGCTGCCCGTCGACCGTGCAGCCGGCCAGCACTGCGGTCACCGCCGCGGCCGCTGCGATGGAGCGACCGAGGTAGCTGCGCGTCATCGTTGCCTCTCGTCCCGTCTACTTGGCGTTCTGGTCGGCCTTGGTGAGGATCAGATATTGAGCCGCGGCTTGCTGGTAGACGTCAGTCTTGTTGGGCGACTGCACTTCTCCGACGTAGCGGCCGACCTGCACCTTGCAGTGATAGATCGTGTACTTGCCGTCGGCGCTGGATTGGGCAGAGCAGTTGGCGGCCGGCAGCCCGGGCGGTGCGTCGATCTTCTGGTCGTCGGCTTCGCTCGTAGCGGCCAGCGTGGCGGCCTGCTCCTCGGTGTCGGCGCGGTAGACGATGGAACGCTCGATCGCGTTCGCGGTCGATCCGGCCGCACGAAGGTCGTTGAAGATGCCGGCCGGGTCGCTGGAGAAGTGCGACAAGCCGCGCGGCCCGTACACCGCGCGCATGCTCTGCTGTGGTCGGCCGGTGATGTCGTTTTCCATCTCGGTGTCGGTGTAGGGCAGGGCGTAGATGAGGATGCTGTTCTCGTCCATCTTTGGCGGCTGAAAACCTCCGTCGTTGCCGCGGGCGGCGTTCTCCGCAGCCGTTGGGGTGCGTGGGAATTGGTCGATCAGCGCCGACTGCAACGTGATTGCTTTGCGGGCCATCGGCTCGAGCTGGTCGGAGTGGGCCGCCAGGGAGGAGGCGAACTCATAGATCACATAGACCCCGTGCGGGGTGTAGGTCGTGAAGTAGCTTTTGTCGTTGCGGGTGGTCTCGAGGGCGTAGGTGCCCTCCACCCCCGGCAGGCTGGTGACCGGGCTGTTCTGCTGGCGGGCGCTGACCTGGGCGAGTTGCTGCGCGGCGGCGCGGGCATCAGCGGCGGTTTCGTATCGCAGCACCATGTTGTGCAGGCCACGCGGGTTGTCACGTTCGGTCGGTGCGGTGGTGAACAGTGACGAGAAACCGCCGAGCAGTGCGTCGTTGGCCGGGATCGCCGCCGCGTCGGCGTTGATGTGTGGCACCAGGTTGCGGCGGCTGGTGATCGGTGCGTTGGATTTGTCCGGGGCGGTCAGGTCCGGGTCGACCTCGAAGGGCACCACGATGAACTGTGCCATTCGCTGGCTTTCGACCTGCACCAGTTGCGAGTCGTCGGCAACACCGAACGGTGGGCGCGGGTCGGTGGGGTAGGCGCCCGGATCGAGCGCGGTCAGATCGACCGTCGGCTCGGCGCTGCCGGTCGTCGAGGATTCGGGGGCGGGTTCGCCGCCGGTGGAGCATGCGGCCAGCATGCTCGCGGTGACCGCGGCTGCGGCCGCGAGTGGGTACCAACGCTTCATCAGGGTCTCGTTTCTCTCCTGCAGCCCCTGCCGCGGAGGACCAACGACCTCACCCGGGCCAGCGCTGCACACTGGTGTTGTCCAGTGTGTTGCTGCGCGAACCCCGAACGGTTCCCCCGAAACCCGGATCTGCACGATCCTCTTGTTCGGCTGCAGGATAGTGCGCCCACCGTCGTGCCTGCACAGTCGGGTCTGCCATCGCGGGCGAACGGTCCGCTGAGGTAGCCGCGGCCAGTGAGTCCGGGCCTGGGTCGCGCACGATATCTGGGCCTGCACCGCCGGCGCCTGACACCCGCCATTTTGCGTTGCCCTGCCGCTTCGACCAGCATGCTTTCCATGACCGGTCGGGGGAACGGCGGCACCGCTACGAGACGATGGTCGGCGTGAACGCGCCCGCAGCACCCCAGGCGGGGGTCGACGCGGCCGCGGCGGCGGTCGTGGCTGAGGCGGGAAAGGTGCTGCGCGCCTACAAACACGACGCCGTCGCCGACCTCGCCGAGACGAAACTGCACCGCACGCCTCAGCGCACCGTGGTGGTGGCGGGCGAGGTGCAGCGCGGCAAAAGTTCCCTGGTCAACGCCCTGGTCGGCTACCGCGACCTGTGCCCGGTCGGGGTTGATGTCACCTCCTCGGTTGCGGTGTCGGTCACCACCGCCGGTGATCTGCCCGCCGCTTATGCCGCCGAGTTGTTCTTTCCTTCCGGCCCGCGGCCGGCCGAGATCGGCGAGCTGGCCGACTGGGTGACCACCGGCGGGCGCATGGTCTGTGATCGGAGCGTCGAGGAGCTGCCCACTGCGGCGGCGATCGCGCTGCGTGAGGCCGCAGTGGCCGAGATGACCCTGATCGACACCCCCGGTGTCGGCGGCCTGGACCCCGGTTTGGCGAAACTGGCGTCGCAGTCCACCCAGCAGGCGTGCGTGTTGGTGCTGGTCTGTGATGCCTCCGCCCCGATCACGGCCCCGGAGATGGCCTTCGTCCGCGAGGCCAGTGCCGGAGTCGATGCCGTCGTCGTGGCCGTGACGAAGACCGACAAACACTTGGGCCGCTGGCGGGCGATCGTCGCCGAGAACCAGCGCCTGATTACCGAGCACCTGGGGCGTAAAGTGCCGGTGATCGGGGTGTCGAGCTTGCTCGCCGTCCTCGGCGCCGAGACCACTGACCCGCAGGCGCGTCACCGTCTCGAGGTCGACGCCGGGATCGCCGCCCTGCGTGGGGCGATCACTGACCGTCTCGATGCCGCCGCGGCGGCCCCGCACCTGGATGCGGTCCGAACGTGTCTGGACGGGCTGCGCACTGTGCGCACGACCATCGCCGACGAGCTCGCCGCGCTGAGTGCCGGGGCGAAAGCGTTGCCTGACCTTGCCGCCGAACGTGACCGGCTCACTGACCTGCAGGCCCAGTCGCGGCAGTGGGAGCAATACCTCGCCCGGGACCTGACCCTGCTGCGGCAATCGGCGGTCGACGATCTCGAGCGCCGCCTCGATGGGGTGCGCGAGAAGTGGACCACCTACATCAACAGCAACGGCATGGCCGTGTTGCGGCGCAGCGAACAGAAGTTCACCGCCGACATGCAGGTCGATCTGCAGATGGCGATGGCCGAAACCCTCGCCGGGTTCCTGCACGAGCTGCACGACACGATCATCGCCCCGCGCTTCGCCGACGACCCCGCGGTGTGGGACCAGATCAGCGACCGCATCGTGGCGTCGATGCAGGACAAGAAGATCGAAACCCACCAGGTCACCAGCAAACGCCAAGGGCTGCTCGACCCGACGCTGCTGACCATGGGTGTGGTCGGGTCCTCCACCCTCGGTGGGCTTGTCGGGCTTTCGGCGTTGATGGGTGTCGGGGCCGTCGTCGGCGCGGTGTGGGTCGGAGTGAACTTGAGCTTCCGGGCGATCCGCGCCGGCAAAACCAACCTGCTGGCCTGGCTGCGGGAAACCCTGGCCGCCACCAAGACCGCTACCGGCCGGCTCCTCGACAGCGCCGTCGCCCAAGCTCGCCCCGACATCGTCATCCGTTACCGAGATCACCTGCGCGCCACCATCGACCAGCTGCAAACCACCATCACCCACGTCCAGGAGGCCGCGGCCGCCGACGCCACCACCCGGGAGAAATCCACCCAACGTCTCACCTCGAACCTGGCCATCGTCGACAAACGCATCACCGCCGCCCAAGCACTCCTCGACGGATACCCGACATGAGCAGCGCCGCACCCGATTCGGTGCACACCACGCTCGACCGCGGCCTGCACCAGCTGGCCGCGCTCGGCGGGGACTGCATCGACCACGCCAACGCGATCGGCACCATCTTGTGGTCACCGCCGCGCGTCGTGGTCGTCGGCCGACTCAAAGCGGGCAAATCCACGCTGGTCAACGCACTGATCGGCGCGCCGGTCGCCGAGACCGCCGCCCTGGAGGCCACCAACGTCGTCACCGTCTACCGCGACGGGTCCCCGTCTCGCGCCGAGGTCCTCGCCCTCGACGGCGCCCGCCATCGCGCTGCGCTCCGCCCGGGCGCCGGGATCGAGTTGCCGATCCCGGCGGTCGAGGTCGCCTACGTCGACCGCTGGCTACCGTCGGCGGCGCTGCGCGAACGCACCCTCATCGACACCCCTGGCCTGTCGACGCTGACCGCCGCCAACGACGCCGCCACCCGCCGGGTGATGATCGACGGCTTCGAACAGACCCGCACTGCCTCCATCGATGCCGATGCCGCGGTGTTCCTCTTCGACGCCGCACCCCGAGTCGATGAGATCGAGTTCCTGCACCGGTTGCCGTTCACCCCGTTGACCATGCTCGGGGTGCTCTCGCGCGCCGACTCTTTCGGCGAGGGCGCCTTCGGCCGCCGCGACCCGCTCACCCACGCCGCCGCCCACGCCACCGCCATGGCCGGCCCGCTGGCCGGGATCGTCCACACCGTGGTCCCGGTGTCGGGGTTGATGGCCCAGACCAGCCACACCGGCATGCTGACTGAACGCCACGCCGCGCTGCTCGCTCAGCTCTGCGACGTCCCGCCGCTGGAGGTGCTGCGGATCTTCGACTCCGACGAACCTGTCAGCGGGGGAGTGCCGCCGGCCGACCGGGGTGAACTGCTCGCCCTGCTCGGCGAGTACGGCGTCCTCAACGGTCGCCGTGTCGCCGCCGACGGGGCCGCAGCGCTCAACGCCTGGCTGGCCGAACGCTCCGGGATCGCCGCCTTGCGCCACGCCCTGACCGCGGCCACCGGACGGTTCGCCGTGCTGCACCGCGCCCACCGCATCCTGGCGCGTCTCGATCAACTGGCCTTCACTCATCCCGCCCGCGACCACATCCGCACGCTGACCGCCGGTCTGCGCGCCGACCCGGCCCTGGCTGCGGTGACCGTGCTCGAGGACTACCAGCGGATGCTCGACGTCGACCCCGACGCCGCGGTCACCGATGAATTGCGCACCATCCTGACCGCCGCCACCCCCGCCGGCCGCGTCGGCCTCGACGGCCACCCGCCACCGGCCGTCGTCGCCGACGAAGCTCACCGCCGCCTGGCCGCTGCCCAGCAACGCACCCTGGCCACCCGGTCGGCGGCCGAGGACGCCGCTCTGGTCACCCTCATCCGCACCTACACCGCTCTGGCCGCCGGCCACTGACTCCCACTCGCGCACAGGACGATCCGACACCATGACATCTGCCACCCGCGCCTGGTCTCTGGCCATTGACTTCGGCACCAGCAACTCCGCGGCCGCACATTCGGGCGCCACCAGCCGCAGCATCGAAGCGCTCTCGCTGACCCACACCAGCAACCTGATGCCTTCGGCGGTGTTCGTCGACCCCGCAGGCACCGTCCTCGTCGGGGGTGCCGCACTCAACTCCGCCACGCAGAACCCGGCCGGTTCATCGCTTCACCCAAACGCCTCATCGGAGCGCAACCGGCGATCTCCGCCAATGGGCACACCCTGCCGGTCTACGCCCTCGTCGCCGCCGTGATGCGCACCGTCATCGGCCGCGGAGTCGCCGCACACGCGGGCACCATGCCCGACCGGGTCGTGCTCACCCACCCTGAAGCGTGGGCACCCCAACAGATCCAGGTCCTCACCGACGCCGCGATGGCCGCCGGGATCCCGGCCGAGCGGATCACCACGATCTCCGAACCCCGCGCCGCGGCCGGGCACTACTCCCGCTCCCACGCCCTGCAACACGGCACCAGGATCGCGGTGTTCGACTTCGGCGGCGGCACCCTCGACATCGCCGTCCTCGAGGTCACCCCCACCAACACCTTCCAGGTCATCGCCGCCCGCGGCGACAACGGCCTGGGCGGCAAGAACTTCGACGCCCTGCTGCAACGCTGGGTCGAGGACCGCCTCGCCGACCGCGACCCCGACCACGCCGCCTGGCTGCGCCGCACCGCCCCCATCGACGCCATCCAGTCCCTGCAGGACTCCATCCAGCAGGCCAAAGAGCTGCTGTCCGAAACGCCGTCGGCCACCATCACCGTGCCCGGCCCCGGTGAACGCACCACCCTGCAGATCACCCGTGACGAGTTCGACGAACTCATCACCCCCGCCGTCGACGCCGCGGTCCAGCTCACCCGAACCACCCTCGCCGACGCCGGACTCACCCACCCCGACCAACTCACCGCCCTCTATCTCACCGGCGGGTCCTCCCGCATCCCCCTCATCCAGCAACGCCTCGGCGAACTCGGCCCCGTCGCCACCCTCGACGACCCGAAAACCGTTGTCGCCCAAGGTGCGCTGCTCACCGTGTTGGCGGACTCGGCGCCCACCCAGCCCCGCGGCATCCCCGAAGCCGCCGACCTCATGCCGACCTGGCACACCCAACCCCGCACCCTCGGCTCACCAGCCCAGCCCGCCTCCACGCGGCGACGCTGGCTCCGGATCGGCGCTGCCGCGGTCGCCGTCATCGCCGCCGCCGCGATCGTGACCACCATCGTCACCACCGCCAGCGGCAACGACGACGACCCCACCGACGCACCCCAGGCCACCCAAACCCTGGGCACCGACACCACCGCCGCCGCCGGGCCCACCGGAGAAGACGGCGGACCGATCCTCACCGACCCCGACCAAATCCGCCAGCAACTGCCCGGCGCCCTGCAATCACAGATCACCGACTGCACCAACGGCAGCTTCACCGACAACGGCGCCCTCAAGCTGGACTGCACCCTCAACGAGAACGGGACCCTCAGTGGCCTCAAGATTGCGGGCGGCCTCTCACCCTCGTTGCGGATCCACATCAACGTCGACGACAACGAAGCAGCCCGCGAGGTTCGTAACCTGCGTAACGGGGTCTACAGCGGCGGAAAGGGCACCGTCGTCGAAGACACCAACCGCCAAGCGGCCGCCGAGATCGCGCCGAGCCTGAGCGACAACGAATACGACATCAGCTACGCCAACACCGGTACCGGGTTGATCCTTTCGGTCGCCGAACTGTCCTCCGTAGAGAACGCCCGCACATTCGTCACCCGTTCAGGCCTCATCAGTTAGCTCCGGTCGGGTCCTCGTCGGTTGTCTCAGGCGGTCTGTTTCCGCTCAACCAGCTTCCGGTCGAGCAATCAAGGCAGTCGTGATGATCAGCGATCAGCCGGGTGTTTTGTATCGCTGGTCTTCACAGAGGGTTCCTGTCGCGGCTCCCACCGCTACGGCCGCTTGGTCGGGGCTCCAGCTGGGCCCATTGGTCAGGATGTACCAGATGGTTTCCTCGGCGGAGTGCCCGTCGCGTAGGTACGTGCAGATGTCACGTCCGAGGGCGATCAACGTGTCTCGGTCCATGCGGACCCCGCCCGCCGTAGCTGTCACGACGAAGGCGGTCTCCGAGATGAACTTCTCGTCATCTGGTGAGGGAGGTTCATTCGGCGGCGGTGGCGGTGGCGGTGGTGGTGGAGGGGGAGGCGACGGTGAGTTCGATGGAGAGGGTGAAGTAGATTGCGACGCTGACGCAGTAGCCTTGGGGGACGACGAGGGTGCTGTCGGTGTTACCGTCGCTTGGGTAGTGTCCAGCGTTTCGAGTCGTTGTGATCCCACAACGATTGCCGCGGCCACCGCTATCAGTGCAGCGACACCCAGCAGCCCGAGGACGACGATGGCTCGCCGGTCAGCTTTCGAATTGGTTGCTCCAGGAGTTGAGCCAAAAGTACGAGAGCTCCAGAGTTGCTCGTCGTATGGGTGGGTATGCGCGGTCCATTTCTGGCCGTCCCACCACCGAAGGAGCCCGGGATCGTTCGGGTCTTTGTGCCAGGCGGGAGGATAGGTGCGCATGCAGGCACCGTACAGCTCAGTTTGCAACCCGAACTGCGCTTTTCGGTCCGCGGATCAGGCGGCTGGGGGACTGACACGGGGCAACGGCGGTACGGTCTCGGTCAACAGTTTGGTGGCGTGAGGAACAAAATGGCCGGTTTGATCTTCACGAGCGAGCCGATGCTGACCCGTGCCTTGGCAGCCGAGATTCGCCACGCGCCCGGCGGGTTTCTTCACCTTCTCGCTGAACGGGGCGGCATCGCTGCACTCTTCGGCGCGTCTGTCGAACGTGTTCAGTGCGAAGGGGCAGCGAAAATCGACATCGTCATGACGCTGAATGGCGGCCGAACCGTCGGGGTCGAGGCAAAGCTCGATCACCAAGTCACTGACGACCAGATCGAGGCGGAGAAGCGTGCAGTCGACGACCTTTTTCTGCTCGTGCTGGACCGGGTCGATGCCGGTGATCACGCTGACCAAGTACGCGGCGTCATCACCTGGAAGGAAGCTATCGAATGTTTCCCGGGATCGCGCGTGACCATGACCGATATCGACGCCCTACCCCCGCAGAAGGTCGCCGTCGAGCGAGTCCTCAGAAGTCTGACACCGTCGATCCAAGACATATTGGGCGATGAGTGGTTCGTCGGTGTCGGCCGCGGGGGTAGCGGGATGCCGGCCATCACTATTCTCAGTCCTGATCTTAGCGACGGGCGACAGCTGCGAGGACAGGTCCAGGTGGACGGCCGGGGTATGCCCAAAACCGCGGACGGTCTGAAGTTCGCGTATCAGGTCGGGATCCAAACCAAGCCCACGGCCGAAGATTTCGCCCCCGCCGATAAGATCGACAGCCCGCCGGCTTGGGTGATCCATCTCGAACGGCTGCGGGATGACGTCCTGGCTGGCAACCCTGACCTCGAAGATTTCGGAGTCCGTAGAAACCGCTCTGCGAACGGCCAAAGTGGACTCGGTAAGAACAAGTCGGCAATCGTGTCCAAGTTCCTTCCGGGGACGTCATGGATCGCCTGTGGCTACTGGGACTGGTCGATCGGACCGAGATCCGAGCCCGTTGCACGGGACGGACTTCCTGAACTGGCCCGCCGCGCGGCAACACTCATGCAGCAGTGGTACATGGCATCGGTATCAGCAGAGGCGGAGTGAATTTGAGGTTCTTCGAGCGCACGCACATGGACTCAGGGGACGTAGTCCCGGCGCCTTCAGCTCGGACGGTCGCGGCCCGCGCCGCAGACATCGTCGCGGTTGAACGGGACTCGGTCGACGCCGTCGCAGAAGCGGTCGCCGAACTGCCCAGCTACGTGTCTGAGGTGACCAGGTGGGACATCGTGGCGGCCGTGGAGGGAGCCGCCGACAGCATTGCGCGGAAAAGGCGCCCGCTGCTTGGTGAGGTTCTCGGGCCGGGTCCGGTGCCGTGGGCGTGTTGGCAGGGCGAGCTTGTCGAGCCGTGGCCGATCCTCGCTGACGCTGCGGCCCGTCTCGGTTCGGCGTTGCCGTCCCGGCACCGGTATGTCGGGCACTGGTCGGTGACGACCGACTGAACGAGAACTGCGGGTGGACGCAGAACGTCCACCCGCAGTCATCGGTCCGGATCAACCGGGCTGGCTGTCAGGGCCAGGTGAAGTTGCCTGTGCCGCCGACGATGACGTCCTGGCCATCGACACCGAAGTCGTAGGTCGTCAGGCCGTCGTCGCCGTGCTGCAGCTCGATCGGTGCGGCCGAGGCGAGCCCACCGCCCAGCAGTGACAGCGCACCGGCCGCGGCGGCGGCCAGGGTGGACCCGATCGTTTTACGTACTCGCATCTGAGTGTTCCTTTCGTCATGCCCAGTCATCGACTGGACTTCGGTGGTTTGCACGTCTGCGGTCGCAGACCGTGCGCGGCGCACCCGGGGTGGTGCGTCCACAGATGGGTTGCTCCCGGAGCGGTGGAATGTTCCCGCCGGGCAGCGCGTTCCGGGCCGATTGGTTTACAGGTAGACGACGCGGCCGTAGACGGCGTTGCCGTCGTTGGCTTTCGGGGTGCTGGTCTTGAGGATGGCGTAGGAGCGGACCGCGACCGGGCCGGCGCACCCGTCGATGCTGATGTGGCCTTCGCGGGTGGTGGTCGACGCGCGTCCGGCGCCGACGGCCTTCTTGTCGAAGGTGACGGTGGTGATCTTGCCCGGTGACATCGTCACCGACAGACTCGGCTGCAGCAGGGCCTGCGGACTGATCGACAGGTTGCCGCTAGGTCCGGTCGCGCTGATCCCGCCGCCGCCGCTACCACCGATGCCCAGGCTCGCCCCGACACTGCCGGTCACCGATTCCAGCTGCACCGCGCATCCGATCATGTACCCGGCCTCGAGTTCACCGGTGATTGGTGCACCGGCCTGCCCGGCAGGCGGGGTCAGCGTGGACACCGCCCGCATTGACATGAACGCTTCCCGCGACGTCGGCACCGACGACAACGGTGCGACTTTCTGCACCTTCTCGTGGGTGGAGGCGATCGAGGCCTTCCAGCCGTCGTCGGTGACCCAGCTGCGCTGGTGCCCCGGCTGGGCCTCGGCGGTGCCGGCGGCGAACCCGCTCGCGACGGCGCCCATCGACACGGCGGCAACGGCAATGGTCATGGCGGTCTTGTTCATCGGGTTGTCCTCTGGTCCTGGCGCAGCGAATCGCCGCGCCCTGTGCTGGCAGTCCCGCCTCGTTCATCGGGGCGAGAAATGTGCTCTGCGTGAGCAACTGAGGATTGGTTGCGGTGCGGCACCGAGAATGTTCCCGGCGGCACGACTCCTGTTGACGCCAACCAGCTGGGCGGGGGTGTGTCGTCGGCGCGATCACCGCCGGTTCGGCCCTAGGGTGGCGGCTGGGGCAGCCGCTAGAAGAGCGTGCTGTGGGGGTCAACAGCAACGAGGAGTGGTTGTGGCGCACGTACAGTACGAACACCGAGGAACTGGATTCATCGCCATCACAGGCGGATTCGCATCTTTTGAGCCCGGGCAGTATCAAACGTGGAATGCCGGCCCACATCGATTGGGCATCGGCATCCAGGACACCAAGGACTACACGCTCAGCTACGAACCGGGTAAGCCAGGATTCAACCCACCGCGGCTTCCCGAGTTGACGTTCCTGATCCCTGATGGACCGGCCCCGGTGGTCGTCGATCTCGAAACCCACGACGCAGAGCCGCCCCTCATGCCTGCCGCCGAGGGCTGGGCCAACGTCGAGCAAGGCGGCGCCGAATTCGGCTACCTACCTGTGACGATGCAACCGCTGGTGTGGGGGGACGAACACGACAGCATCGTTGGCGATGTGCTGGCATCGATACCCCACGGGTGGAACATGGTCCGCATGTCCTGCCGGGACCGGCGACCCTCCGATCCCGTCCTGCAGGTCCGTGTCGACATCTGGCCCATCCCCGAGTCGGCTGGCCTCGAAGTCATCCGCTACACGCCGCCCGGGTCTCGCGGCCCGTCCGAGGACGCCGAGGTGCGAGAGCGCATCCAATCCGCCGTTACGATCGAGGATGCACCGTCGGTGTTTGGGCCGCTCGACGCCGACCATCTGTCAGGCCTGTCACTGTTGATCCGCGGTGATTTCAGCGATCTCGAGGCATGGACGACGGTGGCGAATGCGGCGCTGGCTCCCGATCCTGTCGACGGTTTCTCTGCCGATCTCACCCTGGTCGATGACCCCACCTACGACAACATCACCGTCGACGAGCTGGCGCACGCGATCGGGGAACCGCCGCCGTTCTACGTGTTCCTGTGCGATACCCAGACCCTGTCCCACCCCGACCACCCGATCCTGGCCATCAATCTCGACGGCGAGGACACCTCGAATCGGAGCGTGCGGGTCGTGCCCGCTGCGATGTGGTCGATCGAGAACAACCTCGCCCTGGCCAACATGGACTTCGCCGACTTCGTCGGCGCCGCCGACGCCGACGGCATCTTCCGCGGATTCTGACGCCGAGGCCGTCACCCCCCACACACACACAGCGATGCCCGACCCCCAGCTGAGGGTCGGGCATCGCTGTGGTTGACCTCGGGCGGGGGTCAGACGAGGTCGCTGTCGTGGCCGCCGGGGGTGGTGTCTTCGGGGGCGTCCGGGGTGTCGCTGTAGGCGCCGGTCTCGTCGCTGTAGAGGTCGAGCTCGCCGTCACCGTCGGTGTCCTGGCCGTAGACATCGGCCTGGCCGTCGAAGTCGGTGTCGAGCGCGACAGCGTCGAATTGCCCGTCGCCGTCGGTGTCGACAGCGACGGCGTCGATGGCCCCGTCGGCGTTGGTGTCGACGAGCAGGGTGTCGGGTGCGCCATCGCGGTCGGTATCGGTCAGCACGGTGTCGGGTGCGCCGTCGGCATCGGTGTCGAGGGTCTGGGTGACCAGCTGCCCGTCTTCGTAGGAATCGACCTGGGTGAGATCCCCATCGGCGTTGAGGTGGGCGACTTCGTCAACCACGCCGTCGCTGTTGAGGTCGCTGGCGATGACCGCGCCACCGTCGGCGGTCGGTGCCGCTGCGGTGTCGATGCGGCCGTCACCATCGGTGTCGGCCTCGATCAAGACCACCTCGCCGGCTTCGTCGTAGTGCACGTCGATGGCGTTGCCGGCGTCGTCGGTGGTGTGCACCACCTCGCCGGCCGGGCCGTCGGCGGCTTCCGGGGCGGGCGCGGGTGCATCGGCGGGGGTGGCGTCGGGGTTGTAGGGCTCGTCGGGGCTGATGATGGGGGCGTCGCTGCTGGGGGTACCGGACATGGTGGGTCCTCTTTCGAACTCGGTCTGTGAGCGTGTCGGGAATCTGTTGCCACCAGGAATGAGGAATGTTCCCGCCCACGATCGCCGCGACCCCGAATCCGCGTCTATCTGGCGAGGAGGATTACATCACAGCTGTCGGGACCTGGTCGGGAACACCGAGGGTGGGCCGTAACATCTCACCTGGTGACCGGGCCGACGGCGACCTTCGTCGGCGACCACCTCACCAGAAACGGAGGTCAACACATGCAGGAGGACGAACCGTCGCCGGTTCTGGCGTCACTCGGCATCGACCCCGCCACCCTCGCCGCCGATCTGCCGCCGGGAGTGTGGGACAACGCGCTGCAGGCCGCCTTCGACCCCGACGCCGTCGCCGACCCCGACACCGTCCCCGACATGGACGACACCCCGCCGGCCGACCTCGACGAGGACATCGACCTGGGCGACGACAACCCCGACAGCCCGCCCAGCGAGGCGCCGGCTGATCCGCCGATCGCCCACGTCGCCCAAGACGCCGCCGAGGAGGGACAGCTCCCGCCCGCCGAGGAGGGCACCGCGAGTGTCGACCTCGCCGACGCCGGTGTCGAGGACCCGCACCCCGGTGCCCACGACACGCACGACGACATCTGAGAACCGGGTTGGGGGAGTTGATGGACGAAGCACGTCTGCTGCTGCAAGCACGTAACGGCGACCAGCACGCCTTCGCCGAGCTCGTCGGCGCTCACCGCACGCACGTGTGGGCGGTGTGCCTCAACATCTGCTCCAACCCCCACGACGCCGAGGACGCCCTGCAGAACACCCTCGTCGCGGCGTGGCAGAACCTGCACAAGTTCCGCGGTGAGTCGAAGTTCAGCACCTGGCTGCACCGGGTGGCCGCCAACAACGCCCTGATGGTCGTGCGGCGCCGCAAAACCAACACCACCATCACCGACTTCACCGACCCCGACCAGCCGATCCAACTCGTCGACGACACCCACCAGCCAGCATTCGACGACCAGATCGCGCTGCGCGACGCGGTACGCGCCGCACTCGCACAACTGCCCGAGGACTTCCGAGAAGCCGTGGTGCTGCGCGAATTCGGCGATCTCACCTACGCCGACATCGCCGCCCACCAAGGCGTCGGTGTTCAGACCGTCAAATCCCGACTCAACCGAGCCCGCACCCAACTCGCCGACCTGCTACGCGACACCGCCGCAGCGACAGGCCAGTAGCGTCGAACGAGACGTCGATCAGCGAGACCGACCCTTGTCGAGGAGGGCTGACGGTAGATCGGTCAGGCGCGGGGCATTCGGGTTTCGGCGGAACCGCTCCGAGGTTCGGGGGTTGGTGGCGACCTGGTGCTGCTGCCGCTCGCGAATTTCGGTGGAGACCAATCCGATGCGCTGTTCGATGCCGTGGCGCTGTTTGTACTCGCGGGCGGTCAGGTCGTGGGTTTCCAGATGGGTGCGGGTCAGTGCACGGAACCGCTCACCGCATTCATGGCACGCGATTGTCTCGCCGTCGTCGTCGAGGTGGCCCCACCAGCCATGTCCTGACCGGCGAGGAGTCGCCGTGGTGGAATCGACGCCTGAGGGGTCAGTAGCACGCGATCGCGTCGCCGCTGGATCGCGTGCGCGGAACAGCGGTCTTGTTCCACCGCCCACCACTCACATTCGGGCACAACACATTTACGCGCCTGGCCGTTGCGTTCCAACATCTGAACCAGGACGGCGGACAGATCGTCTCCGGCTCGGCCGGCGATGGTGTCGAGGGCGACCGACAGCGCAGTAGCCACGATGTGCTGTACCCGCTCGGCGGTGAAGCGCCGCTGCCACATCCCGCCCCAGATCGTGGCCGCCAACAGGTCGTCGGAGACACCCGCGGTGCGGTAGACCCGGTCGAGGATGGCGCGCGCATCGCAGACCACCGTGCGCAGGCGGGCGCCGCAGGCAGCGATCGCCGCCACGATGGCGTCGCGATCGGGGCGGCCGACAGCAGCGATGGCGACGTCGGCGAAGTAGCCAGCGAGGTCATCGACCAGCCGACCACGGCTGTCTTGGCCCAGGTCGCGGATCGCCGCGGCCGGGGTGAACACCGGCAGGCCATCGACGATGTCGACGTCGTCCCACGACAACGCCGTCGAGCGGCCCAGATATCGGGCGGTCGTGGTCGTACGTGAGCCGTTTCTGCGTTCCTTGGTGATCGCGAGCTGCGGCAGTCCCTCACCGGGCTGGCCGAGGCCATGGATGGCCAAAGCGGTCGTGCCGGTGACCACACAGTCAGGACGGGGCGCCGCCAGCCGCTGAGCAGGGGTCGAATCCCGCACGGCCGCTACCCAGGCCAGCTGCGCCGCGGCCAAGACGCCCTCACCGGGACGGTCGGCCTCGCGCATCACTCCGTTGGCGACCGGAACCACTAGGCCCGCGTCGCGCAGCTGCACGTGATCGCTGCGGGTCACCCCCTGCTGCTGGAGCTGGACGCTGGTGATCAGACCCCACTGGACCGTCCGCAGCGACGCGGTATCGGCCCATTTGCCAGCCAGCAGCGGGGGCAGGGGAGACGACGGGGCGTCCAAGCGGACACCGGTGGCCGCGATCGCGGCGACGATGGCGGCACGATCGGGACGGCCGGCCGCGGCCGCGGCGATAGCAGTGAAGTAGTCGGCCAGGTCGTCGGCGAACCGAGCGCCACCGTGCGCGGCGAGATCGCGGATCGCCGCGGCCGGGGTGAAGACGGGCAGTCCGTCGACGATGTCGACGTCATCCCACGACAAAGCTGCCCGGCGAGGAACGATCGCGTAGGTGGCGGTCTGCCGGTGCCGGAAGCGCCCGGTGACTGCCAGCTGCGGCAGCGTCTCTACTGGGGGAGAGGCGAGTCCATGCAGGGCCAGCGCGGTGTACGCGGTGACCACATAGTCTGGCCGCTCGGCCGAAAGCCGTTCCTCCGGACTCGAACCCGGCGCTGCCGACACCCAGGCCAGCTGGGCTGCGGCCAGCGAGTCGTCCGCCAGCGGGCGGGATTCACGCATCACACCTCTGGCCACCGACACCAGCAATCCTCTGCGCCGGAGCAAAAGCTGACTCGACCCGCTCACGCCGAGGCGCTGGAGTTGGGCGCTGGTGATCAGGCCCCACTGCTGGGCACGCAACGGTGCAGAATCGGCCCATCTCCGAGCCAACACCGATGACTGCGCAACCACCGGGAAAGGATAGGTCACGCAGAGCCGATGACAGATGTCAGCGCCAGCCGCGTGGAATCAGCAGAACTCCAGGGCAACCAGCTGCCACCGATAGGCGACACGGCCGAGGGTGGATCGGCTCCCGGCCGCACGCCTGGGACAGGCCTATCCGGGCCGATCGGTCGGTCCCAGCGGAACATCCCGGCAGCCCAGCTGCATCAGACCCTCCGAACAGCCAGCCGATCCGCGGCGGCTCCGGACGGTAAGGACTCGCGATGCCAGGCTGCGTTCCCGCGCTACCCACGCAGGTAAAAGTCGACCGGCGATCGACAGGACCGATGTGACAGCGCCGTCGAGGCGAGAGCGCGTCTACCAGCGCCTCGCCGCCGACCTCGCCCACGCCGCTTCTTCGCCACCCTCGCACGGACACCTCGGCGTAGCCGACTTGGGGCAGATGTATTCTCCTACGCGCGTTCTCGTGGACTGGTTGCGCCATATCGAGGAACGATCCGGGTTCACCGACAGCAGCGAGGTCGATCAACTCCGGATCGATCTCTGCCGGACGTTGGCCAGCACCGGTACCCGCGATTGCGGCGCCGCCGAGGTTCTCATCGACCAGTTCTACCTTCAGCCACCAGTGAACGCTGAAGTCTTGACCGAAGCGGCGCAAGCGCTGCGGGAGTTGGCATCCCGCGACCATCGCGACGAACTATCGAGACTCGCAGCAGACCGCGGATTGGGTGCCTGTCGATCGGGGATCCTCGAGTGCCTGACCGAGCATGGCCAGCGAGAGGATGTGCATCTCGTTGCTGACCAGATCGGGGACCCCAGCGTGCGGGCGACAGCGATAGCCTGCCTCCGACGGTTCCGGCCGACCCCAGTCCATCTCATCGGCACGGTCGAGGCCTACCTCTACGACCCGGACAGCGCTGTCCGCGAGCAAGCATCCCAGACCGTGGCAGTCCTTTACGCCGCAGTGTTCGCGGCGAACAGCGGCGCAATCTGAGTCCCCGGGCACCGTCGCGAGGCCCCTGGCGAACGGTCCGACAGGCCGGACCTCCACGCCCGTTCAGCAGGTCGCGTGATGAACCCACTGCTGCTGCGAAGGTCTGCGGTGTCGATCCCACCGCTGCATTAGCCTGAATCTTTCACGGGTGGGTAGGGTTTCGCCGATCGGTTGTCGGTGTCGCCTTTTGATGGTTGGTGCTGGTGTGTGGGCAGGGTGGATCGCCAGCGTTGGGTTCGCTGGTTGTTCGGGTTCTGAGGTGGGGTGGGCGGCGGTGACGGGGCGCGGTGACCGAGGGGCTGGTTAGGCGGTGAGGCGTTGCCAGCCGTGGCGTATGTGGTGGTTGTAGGGCCAGTCGGTGGGTAGTCGCAGGGTGGTGGTGCGGGCGTGGGTGATGATCTTGCCGCCGACGGTGAACAGGCGGTGGCGCAAGCGTTTGGGTTCCCAGCGGCGGATGGGGTCGTGGCGGTGGTAGCCGAGGGTTTGAGTCCAGGCAATGAGGTCGGAGGCCAGGGCGACGATATCGAGCCACAGTTGGTTTTTGGCGAATGAGTCGAACGGTAGGTTGGCCATGCCGGTGTCTTTGAGGCAGCGGATACGGTCTTCGGCGCGGGCACGTTGACGGTGACGCAGTTCCAGGATCGGCAGTGTCCAGCCGCGGCCGCGGGTGTTGGTGGCGAACACGGTGTAGCGGCGGCCCTCGATGTCGGTGATGAGGTGTTGGGCTCCGTTGTGGGGATATTCGCGGCGCGCGATCAGCCGCATCCCGGGTGGCCAGGGCTCGTAGGCGGTTTCGGTGTCACGGACCGAGCGCGGCATGTGGTCGGTGATCTCGGCGACCTGGGCATCAGCTCGTGGATCGGCGTCGTCGGTGTTGATCGCGGTCACCCAGGCGGCCTCAGGCAGCACGTCCAATGCGTCTTTGACCAGTTCGGAGATGGTGAACCCGACCGAGTACTGCAGGCGTTGCTCGGCCAGGTGGGCCAGGAACTTTTTGGCACACCCGGCCGAATCGGTACGTATGAGCACCTGGGCGCGTTCAGCGGCGGGCAGCTGGGCCAACGCCGCCTCGAGGGCCGCGATGTGCATGTCCGCACCTTTGGGTGAGGCACCTCCACGCCGCAGGTCCAGGTTCAGTGTTTCCCCGGTGCCGAAGGCGCCGTGGTCGACGAACGAACACATCGGGGAATGCCCGAACACCCGCTTATACGTTTTCTGGGCCTGTTCTTTGGCCGAGCCGGCGGTCACGGTCGTGGCATCGAGATCAACGATCACCAGCCCGCCATCGATGCTGCCCGCAGTGCCCTCCAACGGGCGGGCAATGCCCCACACCCGCTCCCGCGCCGCGGCGCGAGCCGCGCTGATCGCGGTACTGACCGCCTCGACATCGGTAGCCAGCCTGCTGATCACCCGCGAAATCGTCGGATCAGAGGCCACCTGCCCGTACAACTGTGGCTGAGCCCGGACTGTGGCCACATCGGCCACACAGTCACCACCGGTCGCCAAGGTGAGCGCCAGATCCAGCACGATCTTGGCCGGATCATGGACCGTCGCCGCGGTCCGCCACGGCGCCATCGCCGCGGTCAGCTCGGCTCCCAGGCCCGAGACCTGCACGGTTTTCGTCAGCAACACCCCGCCCGAGGTCGTCAGCACCGACTCAGTGCGCGTAGGGTCCACCATCAACTCGGGATACACGTTATTCTTCACCTGCGAGGTGCCTTTCTTCTTGTGACTATTTGTTTGTGGTGAATCAATAATCACAAGGCAGACAGGCACTTTCGCGTATCACACGCCGAACACCAGCAACATCAGTGAAATATCCAGGATTAGCGGTGAAGAGCGGCGGGGTGTCAGGCACGGGCCAGTCCTGGCGGAACGGCGGGGGTGCGTACGGTCCCGGACTTCCCTTCCGGTCACACCCCCGCCTACTCGAACAGACTACACGACCATCGAACACCCATTCGATTCCTCGGGTTGGACTGGGGACATGTTCGATCGCTGGCCTGACACCCGAACGCTACGCGTGGTCGACCCGCCCAGGCGCGTGCTGATCGACATGGCGATCGCTGATCCGTCCTGCGGACGCTCGTATGCCGCTGGCGGGGGAGTCTCGCTGCGGGTGCGCGCATCCGGTGCCCGTATCGAACCGACCATGCCCGCGCTCCTCATGGCGTGGCTGCAGGTCTCAAATGGCTTGTGGCGCGGTATTTGTCAGATGCCGGTCGAGAGCGCAAACCACGTCTCGTCGGCCGTCATCACGATGTGGGTGCCGCCCGAGGCGCTGAAACCGAGAGAGGACGCCGCCGAGCGATGACCGAGAACAACGATGCCGGGGCGGGGCCCACTAATCGAGTCGCACCCAAACGCGGCCGCGTCGCGATCGGGGAGCTGACGTTGATCGTGCGGCCGCCCGGTAGGCCGGCAGACGTCCGGGTCTACACCGACGACGAAGCCACCGAGGCCCGGGCGTACGCCGACGAGGTCGGCGGACAGGTCGAACGACTCGGAGAAGCCACGAGCTGACTCCGCTGGCGCTGCGCTGCCGCCCTCCCCGGCGGGTCGGTTGCCACAGGGCCACCGTGGTTGCGTTGTGCAGGTGGGTGAGTCGATGTCCGAGTAGTCAGGGCTGGGTGTCGGGTTCGGGCCAGATCACCTCATCCGGGGTTTTGTCGGTGCGCACGCCTTTCCACGAGGGATGTCGCAGCCGGCGGCTGAGTTCGCGGTACTCGATGGTGCCGATCAACACCGGTCGCACCCACCGCACGTTTCTGATCCTGGTGGGGGAGTGTTCTGTAGTGAACGGATGCTCGGGGCGCGCTATCGCCGCGAGTTGTTCGGCCATCTCGCGGCGGTGCCGCTGGGTGAACCCGGTACCGACCTCGCCGAGGTAGACCAACTCACCCGAGGGCCGGTAGCCGCCCACCAGCAGCGACCGCACCATGGCCGGGCGGCCGGTCCACCCGCACACGATCACTTCGGCGCTGAGCCGCAACGGGACCTTGACCCACGCCGGGGACCGCTGCCCCCGCACGTATCTCGACGTCGCTCGCTTGGCGACCACACCCTCCAGGCCGAACGTCGTCGCGAGCTCGAGCATCGGTTCGGCGGAGCTGTCAGGCCAGTACGGGGTGACCTTCACCGCGCCGATATTGGTAAGCGAGGTGTCGAGCAGTTCGCGGCGCGCGAGGTAGGGCAGCGATCCGACGTCGGAGCCGTCGAGCTCCAGGACGTCGAACAGATAGAACTCCGCCGGAACGTCGGCGAGCAACCGCCGGCCCGGCCGCGGGGTGTGCATGCGTCGTTGCAGAAGCGAGAACGACGGCCGCCCGGCGGCGTCGAGAGCCACGATCTCGCCGTCGACCACGACGTCGCGGCCACCACTGGCGTTCACCAGGGCGGCCGTGATCTCGGGGTAGGTCGAGGTGATCGGGCTGAGGTTGCGGCTCAACAGCAACACCTCCCCGCCGGCGCTCGGGCGACACAGCGCTGACCATCGAACTTCATCTCCCAGGACCAGCCTGAACCCGACGGGGGAGGACCAGGAGTCGCGAGCATTGGCGCCATTCCCGCCATCTGCCCTCCTGATCGTCTGATTGCCGTGTCACGACTGAGGCCGTCGACCCGTATCGGGTCGACGGCCTCAGTGTGTAGGTGGACGGTGCCGGTCAGTGCGCCTCTCGGCGAGTGGCCGCACGCAGCGGCGGAAAGGGGTGTGGCCCGGGGCAATGAGCCCGCCACCGTCACACCAGTCAACGGTGACCCCGCCCGCGGTATTCCGCGCAGGCTGGCCGATCTACTCGGCGAGCTTGGCAACCGCCTGAGCCCAGAGGAAGAACTTGTTGGTGCCCAGGTCCCGCACGGTCTTGATATTGAACGCCGCCTGAAGCTTTTCGGCGTCGCCGTCGCTGACGCCTTGCAGCGCCGCGACAGGTGCGTCGGCCAGCTCGGCCAACGACTTGTCTTCGTATGCCTTGTCGAACTTGTCCGCAATTCCAGCCATGACCACTCCTTAAGAGTTCTCGACGACAGGGTTCGCAGCACCCGGGAAGGGAGCCGCGACCGCAGCCTAAACCGCCGTCACCACGATCCGAAAGGACCGCCGTGACGGCGTGTGGGCTACCGGCCAGGGCCAGGTTCCTTGCGTAGCGAGGGTCCATCGTGCTGGGCCACCACCATTGCTTGTGCCTCGTAACGGCGCCGCTTGAGCAGGCCGATCAGCAGTCCGATGAGCGCTCCGATTGCAGCGACTCCGAGGGCAATCAGGAACGAGCCGATGGCCAGGCCAACGGTGAAGCTGCTCTGCTCAACCGTGGTATCCCCAGCCTCGTCGTATACCTGCCCCGCATCCGCCAGGAGCGAGACGATGGCCAGAGTGCCGCCGAGCACGAAACCCACGAGGGCGCCCCACCAGACGAAGCGGGACCTGTTTTTCGGGGCGCTACTCATTGCGCTTTTCTCCTCGTCGGTGTGTCGATGCCTGGCGGTCAGCGCTATTCGCAGGCGACGCCGTCGCCGTCGCGGTCGAGCTTGCGGCTGTAACCGGGCTGGCCGGCGTAGATCGGGGCCGCGCCCGCGGCGCGGACTGCCGAGCAGTTGGCGTAGTAGACCGACGAGGGTGCCTCAGCCGCAGGTGGCGGGGTGTAGGTCGTCGTCGGCGGGGTGTAGGCCGGTTCCGGGAGCGGTGTCGCCGTCGAGGTCCGGGTATTGGGGACCCGGCTGGTCGTCGGTGCCGGCACCGCGGCGCCGCAGCTACCGAGGACGCGGGTGATGGCGTCCTTCTCGGCCTGGGTCACCCACAGCTGGTAGGCAGCTTTGACCTCGACCTGACGGGCGACGTAAGTGCAGCGGTAGGAGCGGTTCGGCGGCAGCCAGGTCGCGGCATCACCGTCGCCCTTCTGCTGGTTGGTGGGGCCGTCGGTGGCTTGCAGGTTGCGCGGATCGTTGGCGAAGTCCGCTCGCTGAGCCGCGGAGAGCTGCTGGGCGCCCTTCTGCCATGCATCCGACAAAGCGACGACGTGGTCGATCTGCACCGCCGACGAAGTTTGCTGGCCACGCACGAACGGGATGGTGGTGCCGGTGTAGGGGTCGGCGAGGGTTCCGGACTGCACCGCGCAGCCGTTCGAGCCGGGCTTGAGCGCGATGTTGGTGAGGTCGCGGCGCAGGATGTCGTTACGGGTGTCGCAGCCGTTGTGGCCGCTGTCGACGTTCACGTCATCGGTCCAGGCCTGCCCGAACAGAGCACGGTCATACCCGGTCTTCGGTGCGCGACCCTTCACCTCGAGGGTGTCCAGCGTGGCCAGCGCCTTGTTCGCGGCCGGTGCCGCCGACACCGTGACGACCGGCGTTGCGGTGGGCAGCGACACCTCCGACGCCGCCGATGTCGTGGTCGCTGGCAGGGTCGAGGTGTCGGCGACACGCTCGGTGGTCGTGTCGGTCGTCCCGCACGCACCCAGCGCCAAGGCCAGCACAGCCGCCGCGCAGCTCCCGACCAAGACCCGCTTGCGAGTCCTGCGAGGTGAAGGGGTGGCCGGCGGCTCTGACGAGGAGACGGCAGGGGAGAGCGGGGGCATAGCCATTGAGCGGGAGAGCCTTTCACACAAGCGGCAACCGGCGCGCACTGGCCGATCGAATGTCAACTACCTATAGCAACCCACTCGGACAGCGTTACGCCCTCCCGGCATTTCGTCACGCTTTTGGTTGGCCCGTCAGGCTCCCGAAGTCCGCTGCGGTGTCACCTATTTGGGGGACACCTCGATCACTTTGCTACAAGTTGGCCCATGGGAATCATGAACGGGATGATGGGCAACGCTGGTCGTATCGACCCGCGTCAAGGGCAAGCGGAGTTCGCGAAGCTCTTGGGTGAGGGCGAGACGGTCGACGCCGGCTACCGCCTGGTTCGCGACGTGTTCCTCTTCACGAACCGACGACTCCTTCTCATCGATAAGCAGGGGATCACGGGCAAGAAGGTCGAGTATCACTCGGTCCCGTACCGATCGGTGACGCACTTCTCGGTGGAGACAGCCGGCACGTTCGACCTGGACGCCGAACTGAAGATCTGGCTATCAGGTGCCTCGCATCCGATCGCTCGACAATTCAATCGGCAGGTCGACATCTACGAGCTCCAGGCGATCTTGGCCCGCTACGTCGTCGGGTGAGGCCCCCTTACGACGCACGCAACCGGGCCTGCCGCACCGAAATTGACAGAGGCGAGGGTTAGCCCTGCTCCATCAAGCGGGCAAACTGCTCCCAGGTCAGATCCCGCGTCGGGTTCTTCGCGTCCCGCGCCCACCAGGTCACACCCCCGCGAGACAGCCCGATCTCGCCAAGCTTGACGTTATCGGCATAGACCGACAGCGATGTGTCGCCGTTGCCCACATCGACCGGTCGAGACGGCAATCGCATGTCCACCCTGTGTTGCGGCACTCGTGACCTCCTGACTAGACGACCAGACCCCTCCAACATTCAGGTCTTCGCCCTCGGCGTCAATAGCTGACCGCCGGTCCCGGTATTGGCCAAAAGCTCTGCGACCGTCCACATCGCGAGCCCACGTGAAGGCGAGTCATGGCCTGGTCGACCTGGGGCGCGCGGCATCTGTGCTGTCGATCGCGCTCGAACTGACACTGGACGGGTTTTGAACCCGTTGCCTCAACCCCGACGGTCTGGTGTCGGATCAGGAGCGGCCTCGGATGGTCCACTGCCAGTCGGGGAACTTGGTTTCGATGCGACGGACCCGGTCGGCCGACAGTCGGCCTCGACGGTAGTCGGCGCGACGGTTCGCCGCCCACTGGCCGATCGCGAAGCCGTCGATGACGTCGCGCTGGCGGGGGTTGCTGGTGCCGTGCACGGCGCGATACCGGTGCAGGTGCGCGACGCCGGCCTCGAACGCGGCGGCCGATGCTGCGTCCTGGGGGTTCCACTGCCAGTCCGGGAATTCGTTGTCGAACAGCGCGATTCGGTCAGCGGGTAGTCGGCCTCGACGGTAGTCGGCGCGGCGGTTCGCCGCCCATTGGCCGATCGGGAAGTCGTCGATGACGTCGTGCTGGCGTGGGTTGCTGGTGCCGTGGGTGGCGGCGTAGCGGCGCAGGTGTGCGATCCCGGCCGCGAAGGCGGCATCGAGCACGCTCCATCGCCAGTCGGGGAACTCGGTTTCGATGCGGCGGATCCGCTCCGCCGACAACCTGCCCAGCCGGTAGTCGGTGCGGCGGCTGTCGACCCAGGCACCGATCGCGAAGTCGCCGATCGTTGCGTGGCGGGCCGGTGAGCTCGATCCATGCGCGGCGACGTAGCGGTGCAGGTGTGCGATCCCGGCGTCGAACCGCCGATCGTCCGCACGTCGGCGGCCAGCGGTCGGGGAGTCGTGCTTGCTGGGCACGGTGTCACCGCCTGCTTTTCGTGGCGGCGGGTCGTACCGTCCACCGCCAGTCCGGGAACTCGGTTTCGATGCGGCGGATCCGCTCCGCGGACAATCGGCCTTTGCGGTAGTCTGCGCGGCGCGTGGCGACCCAGGTACCGATCGGGAACCCGTCGATCACATCCCGCTGAGGGACCTGGCTGGTCCCGTGGGCGGCGACGTAGCGGCGGAGGTGGGACAGTCCGGTCTCGAACGCGGCCGCGAAGGCTTCGTCCTGCGGCAGCCACTGCCAGTCCGGGAACTCGGACTCCAGACGCGCGATGCGCTCGGCCGACAGTCGGCCTCGGCGGTAGTCGGCGCGGCGGGACGCGACCCAGGTGCCGATCTCGAAACCGTCGATCACATCGCCTTCTCCGGCGTTGCTCGTGCCGTGGACGGCGGCGAAACGGCGAAGATGCGCCACGCCGACGTCGAACATCGCCTCACGCACGTTCCACACCCAGTCGGGGAACTCGGTTTCGAGGCGGCGGATCCGCTCGGCCGACAGATGGCCCCGCCGGTACTCGGCACGGCGGTTGACGACCCACTGACCGATCGCGAACCCGTCGATCGTCGCGCCGCGGGGAGGTGAGCTGGAACCATGCATGGCGGCGTAGTGGTGCAGGTGGGCGATCCCGGTGTCGAAGAGGCGGTCGTAGGCATTACCACGGCTGGTCGAGTCAGGCTCATGCTTGTTCGGCGTTGCGGGACAGCCTGTTTCAGGCTGTTCTATGCGGGGGTCCACTCGAGTCCGAGGAGGGTCAGGGCGCGGGCCAGGTGTGGATCCGCGGCGTCGATGGGGCAGTGGTCGACAATGTCGATGTGTGGGCTGATGTCGGGGTCGGCGGCGCGTTCGTAGAGCGCCCACATGCGCAGCTGGTCGCCGTGGCGGGAGTCGAACTCGATTCCGTCGGCTGCTGCCTGTCCGTGGTCGGTGAGGGCGTAGAGCCAGCGGGAGATGGCCTGGGTGAGACCGCGGGGCCGGCCGTCCCGCAGGGCGGCGGTGTCGAGGTCATCCAGTCCGTAGCGGATCGCGAGCGGCCGAAACACCGTTCGCAGGGTGGCGAGGCTGTCCGGGACGGCGGGCACCGCGAACCGTCCGGTCAGGGTGGCGTGGCCGAGCATCCTTGCCTCACACCACGATCGCGGAACGCGGCCGGGTGGCAGCGTGGGGTAGTCCTGCTCGTCTTCCTCGTCGACGACGATGTCGTCGAGGTCGGCGATCAGCTGCGGGCTGGGTCGGGCGAACGCGAGGACTTCGAGGTAGCAGGCCAGGGGAGTGTCGGCGCAGTACAGGGTGCGCCACACCCCGTCGGGGTCGTCCCAGCGGCCGGCGAAGCGGCCGTCGGTGGCGTACTCCCACGGCGTCCACTCCCACGGGCTCGGCGCGTAGCCGACCCGGTAGATGGGCGTGGCGGTACGGGTGCGGGTGGTGATCGGCCCGTGTGGGGTGCCGATCGTCGACGTGCGGGGTTGGTTCATCCCACCGCGGCGAACTGGCGGGCAGCGTTGAGTACCTGGGGGCCGACGTCGGCGAGCTCGCCGTCACGCAGCAGCAACGCTGGCGCCCGGTCGTCGAGGACCGGGTTGAGGCCCTGGAACCAGGCTTGGGCGACGGCGGGGGTGTCACGTTCGGTGATCAGGCGGGCGGCGCGGTAGGCGATCCGGAGCCGTTCGACGTCGTCGGGGTTGGCGATGGTGCGGGTGCCCTCAGCCCACTGCCGCACCGCCCGGGTCTCGCTCACCCGACCCAGGTAGGCCACGAGTTTCGCGCCGAGCAGATCGCGCAGAGCAGCCACGAGTTCGGGCTGCGACATACGTGCCGCTTCGGCGTAGGCTGCCAGATCCGGCCGGGGATGTGCTGCTGTCATGGTGATCACCTCTCGATCCCAGTATAGATCCCATACCGTGTGACAGCTAGACACCAGAGAGAATGCCCGCCGTGACCCCTCGGTGGTCGTGGTGAGACGCCGGGTGGGTGGTCGACCGTCCGCCGGCGACAGGCACACTAGGTGACCGTGACCAGCCGATTCGATGAGGGTATCGCCCATCTACATCGGTATCGAGCCGTGCACGGCACCAGCAGCCCACGCCAGCGGGACGTCATCGACGGCTTCCCGATAGGCCGGTGGGTCAACACACGCCGCACCGACTATCGCCGCGGCGTCTTGCCCGCGGAGCGGATTGCGCAACTCGAGTCAGAGTTCCCCGACTGGCAGTGGAAGACCAACGCCCGGACGACCTTCGCTGCCGGCCTGACCCGCCTCCGCCGCTACGTCGCCCGCCACGGCACCAGCAACGCCCGCCGCCATGACGTCATCGACGGATTCCCGATCGGTACCTGGGTCGCCAGCCGCCGCGCCGAATACCGGGCCGGACAAATGCCACCTGAACACGCCCACCAGCTCGAAGCCGAGTTCCCCGACTGGCAGTGGACCCTGCGGACACGACCACCGTTCCACGTCGGCCTGGACCACCTGCACCGCTACGCCGCCGCACACGGCACCAGCTCGCCACCCCGCGATGCAACGATCGACGGATTCCCGATCGGCGCCTGGGTGGCCAAACGCCGCACCGAGTACCGACGACACCGACTCGCGCCCGACCGGATCACCCAGCTCGAAACCGAGTTCCCCGACTGGCAGTGGAACCTCCGATCCTCGCCCCGGCCGCCCGTGCCTCACGATCACGGCGCAGAGGGCTCTACGACTGCGTACTAGCCGCGCGGCGGATGGTCTAAGGCTCGAAGTACGTCAAGCAGTATCCAGCCGGTGTCGGCTTCGCGGCGAAGTACTCGACCTGTCCCTCTGTGCATTCCGGAGCCGCGGCCACCTTGGTCTCGACCTTGAAGTAGTTCGTACCGCCCGGAACCAGCGTCACCCGCGAACAGTCGACCTCGTTGACCTTGGCTAACGGGTTTGGCACATCCGTTGGCGGTTCGGAGTAGCAGAGCCCCTGCTGGTACACCTGGGCGAGGCACAGTACTTCCTCGATGCGTGGGCGGGCGCCGGCGTATGGGCGTTCCTCGTACCAGAACGCGGCGTACTCGATGCCACAACCGTTTCGGGTCTGCACCCGTTCCGCGACTGCGTAATGAAACCCTCGGTAGCTGCAGTCGACCGTCTCGACCTCGAGCTCCCCGGCGAGTTCGCCTACCGTCAGACAGTCACCCACCCTCACCTCGGTGGTGTCGGCGACGTTGTTCTCGAAGTCGCTGGGGTCCTCGAGGGCCACGCTCACCGCGATCATCAAGGCCAGTACCGTCGCGAACCCCAAGCACCCGGCTAACAGCCATAATCCCCTGCGGCTCTTCTTCGGTGGCCGGCCACGGGATGCGGCGGGTACACACCTCCCGGATAGGGTGCAGGCGCTCCGTACGGGACTCCCTGTCCCGGAAAACCGGCGTTTGGCGGATGCTGCCCGGGCTGTCCGGGCGGGCCCTGGAACCCGTAACCGGGATGGCCAGGACCAGGTGGCGGCATGGTCACGCGCGTAGCCTAACCCGCCACACGACATCGCTCGCCAGGGACTTCACAGGGCGAGAACTGACGTACGCCCGCACTCTTCGGCTCACCGGGTCTACGGATAGTCGGCGGTCGCGGACCTTGCGGTGGAGCGTTCACGGGTACTGTCTGCGATAGGTTCTCTGCTGCAGATCCCTGCTGGTTGCCGTCGGCGCGGGTCTGCTGAGAATCGCACGTTGACAATCGAATCGAAAGGTTGACTGATGCCGTCCAGTCACTCTCGCTCCACGCTGCCCCGCAGCCTCCGCACTCATCTCCTGGTTGCCGGTTCGGCGCTTGTCATCGGGTGCGTATCCATCCTCGGCGCCGGCGCTGCCGCCGCCGGGACCTCCCAGAATGGGTACCCGCTCATCACTCAGGCCCAAAGCACTCAATGGGCCGTAAACGGGGTCAAAGTTCTGGACCGCCCCCGGTAAGCCCACCGAACTGCTCCGCGAATTCGTCACCTGGTTCGATGCCAACGTCGAGCCGATCACTCTCGGCAACGGTGACGACTGGTCATGGGCCGAACCAGCACTCGTCCCGCCGACAAATACGGCCTACTCCAACCACGGCAGCGGCACCGCCGTGGACCTCAACCTCGAAATCAATGGCGGACAGGGCTTCTCGGGCACCTTCACCCCCGAGCAAACCGGAAAGATCCGCGCCAAGCTAGCAAGCTTGGGCGGTCAGATCGTTTGGGGTGGCGACTGGTCCAACGTACCTGACGATCCTCACTTCGAAGTCAGATAGCTACTCCAACCCGAACTCGGTTGTGCGGGCGTCGACTCTCTCAGAGAGGGACTCGGCGCCCGCAAGAACGTTAAGCGGTTCCCGGTGACAGGCAACGGCGGTCCTTCGTCCTCGACCAGCCTGCTTCTCCTGTTCCGAAGCCTGGCTCAGCAAACCCTGCTCTCAATCAATCACGTTGTGTAGCAATCAGAAAGATCGTCAGAAAGGAGATCGGTATGAACATCGTCCACAAGATGCGCGCCGTCGTAATCGCTGGGGTCGTCGCCGCCGGAATCGGCGCATCCGCGCTCGTCGGCGGTCTCACCGCGGCACCCGCGCAGGCGAACACCTACACCTACAGCGGTGTCATGGAATGCACCGCGTGGCGCAACACAATCCTCACGCAGAACCCCAACCTCGGCGCAACAGCCTGCGCCCAGGGCTTCAAAGGCTGGCAGTTCGACACCTACCAGGCCCCGACGAAACAGCCGCAACTAACCTGGTAACCCGAGCCCTGCTGTGCACTGCGCCCCGCCAGCGGTATCGGAGGAAGGACGCAGTCGTACGGCGTCGCAGTTCCGAACCAGTTCTTTAGCCCTACCGAGATGCGTTGAAATCGATCCGCCGGCCGACGCAACGCTCGTAGTCGGCTACCGCCGCTTTCAGCTCGTTGACTAGGGGATACAGCCGCTCGAACTGGTCTTCATCGTTCAGGGCTTCGCGCACCTGCCGATCCAGCTCTTTCACCCGGAGGTATGCCTGATCTCGGCGGGTCCGCGTGAAGTCGTCCATGTACTGGCGCTTAACCGCCTTGCGGCGAGCGGCGGGGCTCTTGCCGATGAGTGACATCGTTTCCTTTCCAAGGGCTACCCGGGGCGGCGTAAACACTGCAGCCGGAGGCGACGAGGACCGATCGTGTCCAAGGTGTCGTCTCCGTCGTTGCTGAAACCCACAATTACGCCACAGGCAGGATATCGCCTGGGCAGTATGAGCCCGGTCGATCCGAGTGGAGCGCAGCAGTTCCCTTGCTGTGGGGAGGCAAGCAACGGGCACCCGGCTGCCCGTTAGACCGGTCGTGCCCCCTCGTTTGTGGACCGGCCGCGCTAGGACTGAGAGCCTTAGTCGCCCGCCAAGTCCCCCGCATACGTCACGGTCACGCGTGGTTGGATCGACCTTTCCACAGAACGTACGTCCCTGGCCGACACGAACGAGATTCCGTCATGCGTGGCACGATGATGCAATGATCTGGTGGCTGCTCGGGGGTGCAATCGTCGTGATTATCACCGGCCTAGTCCTGGTCGACCTTTCGAACACCGCTCCTGCCGAGCCAGACACGCCGCAGGCAAAGCAGCGGCGCGAGATGTTCAACGGCGTGGGGTACGCCACCCTGTTCGTCGGATGGATCGGGGTAGGCCTGAGCTGGGCGCTCGCGGCCAGCTCGTTCTGGGTTGGAGTGTGGAAGTTCGTAGTAGCGTTCATCGCCGCCGTCATCGTCTCTATGACCATGTCGTCAGCCAGCTAGCACGCAACGCACTCACAATACGAATTCGGCGTAGCGCCGGGCGATTTGCCTGTCCGAGCAGGCTGCAGTCACGACCGCCGTTCAGTCTCGGCATAGTCGACGACGTGATCGAGGGCAGTCTGGTCTACACGCCTGGACAAAGATGTTTCCGGGCGGCCACGATCTGCCGCTCGTGACGTTCTCGCACCGGCCCCGACACCTCATTTCCGTACTTGCTGCTGTGCTTCTCCCCCAGACTCCTGGCCACATCTCGTTCCGAGTGCCCGTCACGCAGCAAATCACAGGCGGCGTAACCTTCCTCAACGAATGGCTCGTCCTGTAACCAGATGGATTCATACTTTGACGGGAAGACCGCGGCGAAGTAGGCGTCTTCATCGGGTGGCGGTTCATATATCACCACCGCTCCAGTGATGGCGATCGCGCCCACTATGAGCAGCACTGCGACCGTCCGCCAGTCTCGCAGGCTGATTACGGTTCGCGGCGGCTTAGCCCCACCCTGTGTGTTCTGGTCGAGGCTGCGTCAGACCTCCGATTGCGGGGGAGAGCGGTGGCGGGGTGGGAGCTACCATCGCCCTCCATTTTTTTCCATCCCAGTACCGAGACGCTCTCCCTCCGTGTGGGTCTGGATACCAGCCCGGTGGGGCTGTTGGTGGAGTTGTCATGGTTCCCTTCACGTCACGAACCGAACAAGATTAGCCACCCCGAGTGAGAGACCTCTCGTGGGATCTGTGACCAGGTCTCGGGGCGACAGGGGCCAACCACTGGGCCGGTTGAGGTTATGTCCTCCGATCGGATGAAGTCCGGGTCGGCACCGTTAAGATGTACTGAGAATGCCCTGGCTTACGCGACCACCGTCGGCGGACGGCACACTTACTCACGGCCGTACAACGAGGACGCCCCACAGGGCACCACCCGAACGAGACCACGAACGTATGCGCCACCGTCGCGACGTTCGCCTCTTTCGTTGGCCTAGACGCTGCTGTGATTGTTCTCGCGTTGATTGCTATTCGCGGGACGTCTCGTCGGCTATACAAGCCGGTCTAGCAGTCGCAGCGATCCTGATCACCGCCATCGAAATCGCAACAGCGCTGGTGCTTTGTACAGCGCAGACCTGCCACCGTTCGGAGCGTGAACGCCGAACTGGGGAGAGGCCCTGCTGTTACCGTGCGGAGATGGCCCCGCCCGCTGACCTCTTCGCTGGGATCGACCCTATCCCTCGCCGCGACTGGGTCCTCGGTCAGCAACTTCGCTTCGACCACACGTACCTGAGGTCCAAGATCCCCCATGACTGGATGTGGCCAGCCGAGCTCGACACGCTGCCAGGCAATGACAAATACCGCGCGATCAGCAGGCAGGATCTCTTCAGGATCGCGGACCGTGCCGCCTCCGCCGCCGATCCGGCGTCCGCAGCGCAGTTGCACGTTGCAGTCATCGCGTGGGGAGCGGGAGACAGCGCGCAACGTGTAGTACGAGCGCTCTTCCCGCTCCAGGAGCAGGGCGCACCGGAGAAGCTTGCGAAGGCCCTGCAAGTAGTCCGTGGTCAAGGGGCCCTCAGCGGATACAGGGCGTTGCACAAACGAGGGGGCCTGAAGATCAACCGGCTGGCCGCGGGGTTCTTCACGAAGTTCCTGTACTTCGGCGGCTACGACGTCAAACCGACAGTCGGTCGCCCGCTGATCTATGACAGCCGTGTCGTGAAGGCGCTCAACAAGCTCGATGACGAGGAGTGGTTCGAGAACGGGCCGTCCGAGATGTACGCGAGATACATCGACCTCGCCGCCGACTGGGCGCGCGACCTCGAGACAACTCCCGACGTCATCGAGCGCCGGCTGTTCGACCTGGGAGCCAGTTAAAGAGGGCCGGTAGATTCGGCGAGTCGGACATCGCCGGGCCTGCACTGGGATAGCGATCCACTCGGCGGCAGCGCAGCAACATCTGGCAAGCTGAGGCCGCCGATACGCACTCATCGAGGAGAGTTCTACACGTGGCGACAGTACGGTGCTTTGTTCCGGTCATCGTGGCCATGGCAGTTCTCTCAGTTAGTGGGTGTTCGTCAACCGACACGGCAGAAACCTCGGAGAGTCCGACATCGACGCACGCGTCAGTCGGGGCAGGTGCTACGCCCACCGCCGATGCAGCAGAACCGGATTCGGCTGAGCTGGATGCGGCGGCCGTGTGCGAGAAGATCGTTGAGCTGGACGTCGGGACGAATTGCACGAAGTCCGAACCCGCGGGGCTCGGCATCGGCGCCACCGAGAAGTACGAGTTCGAGTTGCCCTCGGTGCCCGGCGAATCTGGCCAGATCCTCGTGTTCTCGGACAGGAAGATCTACACCAAGACAGTCGCCGCGTACGACGAGGCTGCGGCACTCGCTGGCCCGCACCGATACGGGTCGCCGAACGCCCTGGTGTTCGTCCAGATCAACGAAGGTCTCTCGGCTGCCGAGGGGCAGAAGGTCGAACGGCTGGTCGCGGGTCTGTAGCGAGCAGGTCCGCGCACGGTCCGCTGAGACGGTCGTGGCGGGTTCAGGTTCATCCGTAAGCGGGATGGACGTAACACGACGGTATCGGCGCGACTCGCCCTACGCTCATCGCGCGTGACGCTCCACAGCAGCGCATAAGATGGCGGTGTCGGATGCGGTAGTCGGGGTGGTCGCCGATCACTTCGTTGGCGGTGGCGATCTCGGCGATGGCCTCGGCGCGGTTTGTGCGCGACTCACGGCGTCCTCCGTCTGGACTGTTGTAGTCGACCCAGCGCCCTGCGATGGGCTGACCCCCGACAAATAGTTGACGGAGCCAGAAATGAGATCGGTACGGCGCTCGATGGAAGGGCGCGCAGCAACTGTAGCGGCGGGCTCAGCGATGGCACGTCTCGCTACTACAGGCTCGGCAGTGACTGCATCAAGCGTAGTCAAGACGTCGTCTCCTAGGTCGTGAACCGTCCTGGGTCTGGTGGAGACCGTGATCTCACCAGGAGAATACGGATATGGGAGCACCACGGAAGTTCGACCAGGAGACCCGTGAGCGGGCGGTGAGGATGTATCGGGATCGGCTTGCCGAGCCCGGCGAGTCCAAGTCAGGAGCGCGTCGTCATGTCGGGGAGTTGCTCGACATCAATCCGGCGACGCTACGCAACTGGATCGAGAAGGACACTCCGATCGTCTCCGGATCGGGGACGACGGTGGCCGCCCATGACGCGGAATTGCGTGAACTTCGGCGGGAGAACGCCGAATTACGTAGAGCCAATGAGATTTTGAAGACAGCGTCGGCGTTTTTCGCCGCGGCGGAGATCGACCGCCGACTTCGTTGATCGTCGAGTATATCGACGCTCACCGCGACCAGTTCGGGGTCGATCCGATCTGCCGGGTACTCACCGAGTACGGAATGCAGATCGCCCCGTCCACCTACTACGCCCACAAACAACGGGGCACGATCTCGGCAGCGACGCTGTCCGAGGCGTATGCCACGCACGCCGTCTACCAGCAGTTTGAGAAGAACCGCTGTGTGTATGGGGTGCGCAAGATGTATCACGCGATGTGGCGTGCCGGTCACATGATGGGACGCGACCAGGTCGGCCGGCTGATGGGGATCTGCGGAATCTCCGGAGCGGTTCGTGGCTCGCATCGCATCACTACGACCCGTCGCGACGACCAGGCGCCTCGTTTCCCTGATCATGTTGAGCGGCAGTGGAATACACCCACGCATCCCGATCAGTGGTGGGTCGCCGACTTCACCTACGTGTGGACATTGGCCGGGTTCGTCTACGTGGCGTTCCTCGTCGATGTGTTCTCACGGCGCATCCTCGGATGGCGGGTCATGACCAGCAAGCACACACCGTTGGTGACCAGTGTGGTCGAACAAGCACTGTTCACTCGACGGAGATCCGGATTCGCTTTTACACCAACGGGTTTGGTGCATCACAGCGATGCGGGAAGTCAGGGTGAATTCAACTGGTCGTCGCAACACCTTGATCGTGGAGGTGTTGGCTTTGGCTACAGCAGACTGGAGCAAGAAGACCAGCGATGCGCCCACGGGGGTTCGTCGGCAGGGGCGAGCTGATCGTGCGTTGCGGCCGGCGATGCGTTCGCCGGGCCGGCCCGAGCCGTCGCGGGCGGTGCAACGTCAGTTTTGGGGGTTGATCGCGACGGGGATGAGCACGGCGGAGGCGTCGGTGGCGGTCGGCGTGTCGGTGCCGGTGGGGTCGCGGTGGTTCCGCCACGCTGGCGGAATGACGCCACTGAGTCTGGACGAGCCGGCGGGTCGTTACCTGTCGTTCGCTGAACGGGAAGAGATCGCGCTGCTCCGCGCCCAACAGTGTGGTGTGAGAGAGATTGCTCGGCAGATCGGACGCAGTCCGGCAACGATTTCGCGTGAGTTGCGCCGCAACTCCGCGACCAGGAGTGGGAAACGTGAGTATCGAGCCTCGGTGGCGCAGTGGAAAGCCCAGCAGGCCGCCAAGCGCCCGAAAACAGCGAAACTCGTGGCCAACGTCGAGTTGCGGGAGTACGTGCAGGAGCGGTTGGCGGGCACTGTCCGTAGCCCCGACGGCACGATCGTCGCCGGCCCCACGCCGCCGCCGTGGAAGGGGCTCAACAAGCCGCACCGGGCCGACCGGCGGTGGTCTCTGGCATGGAGTCCGGAGCAGATCTCCCAGCGCCTGCGGGTCGATTTCCCCGATGATGAATCCATGCGCATCAGTCATGAGGCAATCTATCAATCCCTGTTCATCGAGGGCCGTGGCGCGCTCAAACGCGAGTTGGTGGCGTGCCTGCGGACCGGGCGGGCATTGCGGGAGCCCCGTGCTCGCTCACGCAACAAGCCGCAGGGTCACGTCACCTCCGATGTCGTCCTCAGCCAGCGTCCGCCTGAGGCTCACGACCGTGCTGTCCCCGGCCACTGGGAGGGTGATCTCATCATCGGTGTGGGTCGGTCGGCGATCGGTACTGTTGTCGAACGGCGCAGTCGCGCAACGATTCTAGTCCATCTCCCACGCTTGCAAGGGTGGGGTGAGCAACCGCGGGTGAAGAACGGGCCGGCACTCGGTGGCTACGGCGCCATCGCGATGAACGCGGCACTGACGGCGTCGATAGCGGCGCTGCCGCAGCAGTTGCGCAAGACGTTAACGTGGGATCGCGGTAAGGAACTGTCCGCTCATGCCCAGTTCGCGATGGATACCGGAACGCAGGTGTTCTTCGCCGATCCGCATTCACCGTGGCAGCGACCGTCCAACGAGAACACTAATGGGCTGCTGCGCCAATATTTTCCGAAGGGAACTGACCTGTCACGGTGGTCTGCAAACGACCTCGAGGCCATCGCATACACCCTCAACAACCGTCCCCGAAAGGCCCTCGGCTGGAAGACCCCCGCCGAAGTCTTTGAAGGACAGTTACACTCACTACAACAACCCGGTGTTGCATGGACCGATTGAACCCGCCCAGTACACGTCGTTGGCGTTCACCGCCGCCTTGACCGAGGCCAACATCACCGGTTCCATCGGATCGGTGGGCGATGCTCTCGACAATGCGCTCATGGAATCGGCGATCGGCCTCTACAAGACCGAGTTGATCGACACCGGCCGCACCTGGACCGATCGGGGCCACGTCGAACGAGAGACCGCCGCCTACATCCACTGGTTCAACACCGAGCGACTGCACTCGTCTCTGGGCTACTGCTCACCCATCGAATACGAGACGCGCTACCGTGACACCGTCGCCTCCGAGGCGGAGGTGGCCTGAACCAGGTCTCCATCCGATCCAGGACGGTTCAGTCGACAGCATTGCCGGCCCCTGGCACCCCGGAGCTGCGAGCCGGGACTGAGTCTTGAAGAACACCGAGACTCCGAACCCAAGGCAGTTTCTCGGGTTCGGTCTCGGCCTTCTGCTGATGGGCCTGGCGTGGTTGGTGCATTACTCGAACGAGGAACCTCCACTGCCCGAGCAGGTGCCAATCATTGTTCCTGATCCGCAGGTCAAGACCGTAACCCAGGAAGTCGAACGGAAGGCGAGTAGGGAGTGCATCGCATACCTCGATGCGGTTACTGACTTGTCGGAGGCCAATGACCTGTTGTCCAAGTCGCGAGGCCGGATGGACAATGTAGCTGCCGACCTGGCAATGAACCTGAGCACGAGCGACTCGTTTGTAGTCAAGCGACTGCGGCGAGAGATGTTCGAGGCTAGTCAAGACTCGGCCCGCGCATGGGTTGCAATCGGCAAGGCAACTGCACTGCTGAATGACTACGAGCCGGGTGCCGATCCCTGCAGATAAGAACGCCTTTTCCGGAGGAACGATACAGAGGGCCCAAGGGGGATACGAACTCGTCGAGAATCGAGGGAATCGAATCTGCCGCTTGTTTTGTGGCAGTGGGGGACCTGCTACCAAGACGTCAACGACGGCAGTGCCCCAGATCGGATAACCCCGCGGCCGCCGGCGGGCGATGAGCTTCGACACGATGGAAGCACCGATGCCCTGCACAGTGCGAGGTCGGGTGTCGAGCATCGCAAGTCCAGGCGTTTGGTTCGCGGTTCTCGCGGGTGGCCGGAAATTGGATCACGGTGAATGACACATGGGTGATGCTGGTGACGGATACTAGGCAGGACCGGTAACGCCGCAGTTCGCCGCGCGGTCAAGGTCGAACAAGGAGGACGCATGGCTACCCAAGTCGAACTCATCCAGCAGTTCGTGGCCAAAGAGTTGTCACTCAACGAGGTGGTGGCGCAGATCGGCTCCGCAGCGCCGTCTCAACGGTTAGAACGACCGGCACGGTCGCTGGCTGACACCGAACGTGACCCGGACCCGTCGATTGGCGACTCCGCGTCTATCAAACTCTATGTAGCACTCATGGCCAAGAAGATCAGCCAGTCCGAGTACGACGCCATCTACGCCGCGCTGTAGTGCTAACCACCCGCCTGCGCAGACACTATGCCGCCATGACGTCACCACGTGACCCCGGTCGCGGGGGGTTCAGTTTAACCGTAGGCCGGGGTGGACGTAACTGATGATTATCGGCACCTACCCGCCGTCCGTGGGTGGCTGATCGATCGCGGCCTCGTAGAAGGCGTCGGCGAGCGCCACGATGACCGCCGCGATCCCGGGGCCGTCGCTGAAGAAGTAGTCAGCCATGGTGTTGTGGGCGTTCTGGTTGTCGACGACGGCTTCGGTGACCGCCGCCTGAAAGTCTTGCGACTCCATGAACTGCTTCTTCGAATTCACCGCGGTCTGCTTGACCAGGTCGGGGTCGGTGAGCAACGTCTGGACCAGGCCGTGCACGAACTCGCGGACCTGGGACTCGGTGAAGGCGTCGGCGCCGAAGAGGTCGTTCATCTTGTCGATGACGACTTGCAGGGCCACGTATTTGGGTTCCTTGCGGGAGCCGGTGCCCGCCCCGCTGATGCCGGAGAGCTCGCCCTCTCCGGTCAGCGCGATGTCGACCGCGGTGGCTTTGGTGTGTTTGACCCCGACCAGGACAACATCGGACAGGTCGACCTCCGCAGCCCAGGATGACTCTCGGATGACCCGTTCCAGCAGCCGCAGGAAGATCGACAGCATCTCCAACTCCGGGTCGCCGTAGTCGACGATCTGGCTCATGAAGTCATACAACCGAACGTAGGTGGCGACGTCCTTGCGAAACAGATCGAGCGTGTTGAGTGTGACGGCGTCCTCAGAGTCGAGCGCGGCGGCGTAGCGGCGAGCGAAGTCGTTCTTGGCGGGGCTGATCGCGGCCGAGAGCGCGTTGTTGCCCTTGCGGGTGACCCACAGTTCCGCGACGTGCCGTACCTGCTCGGGAGTGTAGATGCCGGACTGGGCGAGTTTGGTGGCGAGGTGGACCACGACGTACGGGTCGGTCTCGGTCTCGAGGGTGGCGTTGGTGAAGTACGGCTCGAACGCGGCCCGAATGTCCTCAGGCTTGTTGACGAAGTCGATGACGAACGTCTTGCGTTTCTGCTCCCCACCGGCGGTGCGGTGGGTGCGGTTGAGCCGGGACAAGGTCTGCACGGCGGTGACCCCGGAGAGCTTCTTGTCGACGTACATCGCCGAGAGCAGCGGCTGATCGAAGCCGGTCTGAAACTTGTTGGCGACCAACATGATCGTGTACGTCGTGCCCTTGAACGCCGCCGCCAGATCGGAGCCGGCGCCAGGGTTGAGGTTGGCTTCGGTGAACTCGTCGTCCTTGCTCGGCCGCGGCCCCCACTCGGGCGCCCACTGCTCGTCCTCGTCCATTGTGACCGAGCTCGAGAAGGCGACAAGGGTGCGGTAATTGTACGAGGCGTCCTCGGCAGCACGCGTGGTGAGGTAGGCGTCGATCGCCTTCTTGTACTTCACCGCGGCCTTGCGGGAGTCGGTCACTACCATCGCTTTCGCCTTGCCCTCGAGCAGGTGGGCGACGTTGGCGTGGAAGTGCTCGACGATGATCTGCACCTTCTGGCTGATGTTCGTCGGATGCAATTTCACCCACCGCATCAACCCCTTCCGCGCGCAGCCTCATCCACCTCGTCGCCGTCGCCACTGCCCGCGTTGCCGGCGATCTTCAGTGCGGTGTCGTAGGTCTGGTAGCCCTTGAGCACGTCGAGGATGTAGCCCTCCTCGATCGCTTGGCGCATCGAGTAGAGGTGAAACTCGGTCGGTTTCCCGTTCGGGCCTTTGCGGCCGAACAGTTCCAGGGTCTTGTTCTTCGGTGTGGCGGTGAACGCCAGGTAGGAGATGTTGCGCGACTCGGCCCGTTCGGTCATCTCCGCGGCCAGGATCGACGCAACGTCCACCTCACCACCGGCCTCGACCTCGGCGACTTCCTCCGCAGTGAGAACGGCCTTGAGTTTGGAGGAGATCTGCCCGGACTGCGAGGAGTGCGCCTCGTCGGCAATCACCGCGAACCGCCGCCCCTTGAGCGACGAATCCTTGCGGATCTCGTCGAGGGCGTAGGGGAAGGTCTGCACCGTGACCGCGATGATCAACTCCCCGTTCTTGAGCGCGGCCGCCAGGAGCCCCGACTTCGACTTCGCGCCGGCCTTACGCACGTCCTCGGGGCTGATCGTGGCCACGATCTTTCCGGACCCGTCGATCTGCCGGATCGCGTCCTGGAGTTGCCCGTCCAAGACGGTGCGGTCCACGACGACGATCACCGAGTCGAACACCTTCTCATCGTCAACGTGCAGACGGGCAAGTCGGTGGGCGGTCCACGCGATAGTGTTCGTCTTCCCCGATCCAGCTGAGTGCTCGATCAGATACCGCTGCCCGACCCCTTCGTCGCGGACCGCGGCCACGATATTCGTCACGGCCTCCCACTGGTGGAACCGCGGAAACAGCATGCTCGTCCGCGACACCGACGTCCCGGTGGCGACGTCCCACTCCTGCTTGGTCTCGACGATCATCAGCCGGCCGATGATGCCGAGCCAGGAGTCCTTGTCCCAGACCCGTTCCCACAGGTACGCCGTCGCCGACCGCCCGTCGGTACCGGGCGGGTTGCCCGCGCCATGGTCGTGGCCGATGTTGAACGGCAGAAAGTGGGTCTTCTCACCCTCGAGGCGGGTCGTCATCGCCGCCAGATCGTTGGACACCGCGAAATGCACCAGCGCCCGGTGCCCGAACGACAGCAGCGGCTCCGGACGTCCGCTGGTCAGCGGATGCCGGCCTTTGCGGTATTGGTTGATCGCGTCATCGAGGGACTGGGTGAAGTCGGTCTTCAGCTCGACGGTGGCCACCGGGAGACCATTGACGAAGAACACCAGGTCGATGCTGCGCCGGTCAGCGGTGGAAAAATGCACCTGCCGCATCACCCGCACCCGCATCGCCGCATACTGGGCGGTGGTGGTGGCATTCAGACTGGTCTCCGGGCGGAACTGCGCGATCTTCAACCGGCCACCACCGATGTACTGGACGCCATTGCGCAAGATGTTGAGTGTCCCGCCTCCGTGTTCGAGGGGCTTGTCGAGCGCCGCGGTCAGCACATCGAGGAACTTCCCCTGCGACCCAGCAGCTTTCGATGCCTTCTCGTACGCTGGCTCCTGCGTTTGCTTCAGCCAGGCGAACAGGTCCGCGGGGTACAGCGCACGTTCCCGGTCGTAGCCGACGTCGTTGGCCGAGTACAGCCACCCGTGGGACTCTAGGTGCGCGCAAATCTCGTCCTCGAAGACCACCTCGTTGTGATCGGCCATCACACCATCTCCCTGATGTCGATATGTCCCATCACCGCAGCGGTAATCAACGCCGTCATCCGTTCGCGGGAGAGCTCGATGAACCGCTCGGTCTCAGCCATCAATGTGTCGATCTTCGCCGTCTGCTCACCGAGATATGCCGCGATGCGCCGCTGTTCCGGTTTGGGCGGCCGCAAGAACGGCGCTTCTCCCAATTCATCGCGGTTGACTTTAGGCATCTTTACTCGCAACGAGGCGAGGGTGACGAATTCATGGAAGGGCCGCGCAAGCATGAAGTACATGAGGTAGCTGTGGTCATCGTCGCGGCGACTAGACATCGCATACATGTCGGCACTTGTCAGGCAATCCTCGGCCGCCAGAGTTACCTTGTTGAGCGCTGGTCGGATCTTTGAAAAGAGAATCTGACCTGCACTGGCAAGGTACTTGCCGCTGTCGGCCCCCTGTTCTAGTGCTGTCTCTCTACCTACGATTCGACCTGTCCCGGACTCGATGTGGTTCGGTGCGACCAGAACCATCCCCGCCCACGGGTCTACTCTAGGGTCGACTTGTCCACCGTTCACGGACATCTCGCGGCTGAAACGGCTCACGGTCCAGTGAGTGGGTACCTCTCCCAGAAACATGTTGCCGCTGTCTGCGAGCGGTGCACCGTCGAGGCCATGGGTGGCAGCCTGCGTGATCATCGCTGCTCGGCGCTCTCTGAGAGTCTCGATCAGGCGCTCCTGCTCCTCGATGAGCGTGTCGATGCGGGCGGTCTCGCGGTCAAGGTAGTCGGCGATTGCGCGCTGATCCTCCATCGGCGGCACAGGAAGAGGCAGGTTATCTAGATCTGGTTGCTGCACTCGGCGGTCGAAGGTGGTCTGTGCCCGCGTGTACAGCAGGTATTGGTCAAGGTAAGGCTGTGATCGTAGGAGGTAGTGGATGAACTGTGGCAAAAGCGCACCGCGTGATCTGAAGACCCTGTAATCGGGGCTCACAGCACCAGTGCGCCGAGCCACGCCGATCCCACCGCCGATCAACCACATCGGGTTGACAACGAGATCATCGATTTCGGCGACGAGGTACTTCGGCAGGTTCTTCTCGTCCGGCTCCTGCCGCCCGCCCATGTCGGCACGGGCAACCACCTCACCTGTCGAGCGCAGAGACATCATCTCGTAAACGAGGTCGCTGTTGCGCCGGTCGAGTCGGTCGAACAGACCCTTGAAGCGAACTACGTCCCATGACTCTGGCCTGGTCTCCAGCAAAGACGAGACAGCCCGGTGCGTACCAATAAGTGTCAGGGCACTCATCCCTCGACCTCCCGGAGGAGATCAAGGATCTTGGCGACCTGCTTCTCCAGGTCGGCGTCGATCTCGGCGAGGGGCCGCGGTGGGACGTACTTGTAAAAGTGACGTGTGAAGGGGATCTCGTAACCGGTCTTAGTCTTGGTCGTGTCGATCCAGGCGTCGGGGATGTGCGGGGCCACTTCGGCGTCGAAGTACGCCTGGATCACCGCGGCCTCGGCAGCGGCGCCCGCGGTCGAGCCGCCGTAGGTGAAGGGGACATTCTCGGTGTCGCGCTTCTTCGAGTCCGGCTTGGGTTTGCCCCTGCGGTCGACGACCGGCTTACCATTCTCGTCCAACAGTGGCCGCTCGACGGTGATCGTCCAGTAGCCGAACTCGTCGTTGCGCAGCACTTTGGAGTAGTCCGGGTCGGCGTCGTCTAATCCGGCGTACAACTTGACGATCTCGGCGCGGTTGACGTCGCTGATCTCGCGGCCCTTGGAGCCGAGATTCTTGCGCATCTTGGTCCAAAATGAGGTGCCATCGATGAGCTGGACTCGACCGTTGCGGTCGGAGTGCTTGGTGTTGTCGAGAATCCAGATGTAGGTGGCGATACCGGTGTTGAAGAACATGTTGGTCGGCAACGCCACGATGGCGTCGACCAAGTCGTTCTCCAGCAGCCACTTACGGATGTTGGAGGGGCCGGACCCGGCGGCGCCGTTGAACAACGGCGAACCGTTCATGACGATCCCAACGCGGCCGCCGCCGTCCTCGGGAGCGCGCATCTTATGGGCCAGGTGGAGCAGGAACAGCATCTGCCCGTCTGATGTCGCAGGGAGGCCGGGGGCGAACCTGCCGTAGGGGCCGGCTTCGTCGCGCTCTTTCATGACGGCCTTGGCGTACTGCTTCCAGTCGACGCCGTAAGGCGGGTTGGACAAGCAGAAGTCGAAGTGGCGGCCCTTGAAGGCGTCGTCGGTGAGGGTGTTGCCGAAGGCGATGTTGGTCGCGTCATGGCCCTTCGCGAGTAAGTCGGACTTGCAGATCGCGTAGGACTGCCCGTTGTATTCCTGTCCGTACAGGCTCAGCTTCGCGTTCGGGTTCTGGTCGAGGAGGTGTTCCTCGGCGAGGGAAAGCATGCCGCCGGTGCCGGCCGTGGGGTCGTAGAGGGTGCGGACGATGCCGGCTTCGGTCAGGTCGGCGTCCTTCTCGGCGAAGAGCAGGTCGACCAGGAGCCGGATCGCGTCCCGTGGGGTGTAGTGGTCACCGGAGGTTTCGTTCGCAGCCTCGTTGAACTTGCGGATAATGTACTCGAACGCGTCGCCCATGTCGGCGTTGGAGACCACGTCCGGGTGCAGGTCCACGGCTTTGAAGGATGTGACGACCTCGCGCAGCAGCTCTGCCTTGTCGAGGGCGAGGATTTCCTTCTTGAAGTCGAAGTATTCGAACACGTCGACGTCGGGGGAGAAGCGGTCGATGTAGTCCGCGAGGTTGTCCGCCAGGCCGTCCGCATCGGCCAGCAGGTTGGCGAAAGAGTAGTTGGACGTGTTGTAGAACGGTCGTCCGGTGGCCTTCTTGACCTCGACCTTGAGTCGGTTGGGGTTGTCGTACTTCGCTGCGAGCTCGCGAACCGTGTCTCGGTCGGGTTCGAGGATGCAGTCGAGGCGGCGCAGGATCGTGAGTGGGAGGATCACGGTGCCGTACTGGTTGGGGCGGTAGGGGCCTCGAAGTTGGTCAGCGATTGACCAGATGAAGCTACCGAGGGTGCTCACATTGCTCCTTGCGTGACTTGCTTGACGGTACATGGTGATTGCGCGAAGCGACGAGGTGCGTGTTCATCGCACGCGTGGTGCGTGGTTTGGGCAGGCCGATTGTGATGACGGCCGACACTGGCGCAGGCAGAGGGTGGAATTTCGGGTGAGTGAGTGCGGCGGTGTTCAGCTGAGTCACTAAAAAGGTGGTGGCAACGGTACGTCCATCTCGTCCACTGCGTGTCGCACGGCAGAGCAGTTCTCATTGCCGGGCCTTGTGGTCGATCTGGAGGTCGCCGAGGCTTGCCAAGGATGCTGCGCCGTCTCGCCATTCAGTGGCGGCCGTTTGAAGGATCTGTGCCTGGCCGATCAGGGCTTGGCCCCGGGCGAGTGCTTCGGCGATGGCTCGCTGCCGGGTGATCGGGAGGTTGGGGATCATCGCATGCTGAAGTTTCAGGCGGGGGATGGTTGTTCCCGTGCGGGTCGCGGCGACGTCTGGACCGAGCATGCAGAAGCTGAGATATTCAGCGTCGACACGGGTCGGATCGGCACGCACTACCGTGGTCAACGGATGGGGAACTGATTCCTCATCGCCACGCCAGACCGCGGCGCTAGGGCCGTTGACGCCAGGATGAACGAGGACATCCCCTGGGCGAAGGTAACCTCTGGCGGTGTCGTCATCGGCGACATAGCCGGTCGTCGCAAGCCCTGTGGGGGTGGGTTTCACGATTGGGACCAGTCCTTTGCCTGGTTGCGAGTGAATGCCTTCCTTGGGAATAGGTCGGCTTCGAATGACCTCTGCCACGTCAGTAAGTGGTTGGAGTGCGGGTTCCGAATCGGCCAGGGTGAGGTCGGGAAGTGGGAGATCTAGCTCGTCGATGGTTGTCCGTAGCAGCGCGGCTGCGGTACGTAGCGTCGTGAGGTAGTCGGTCGTGGTGGCTTTGTCTTGCGGTAGCCATGCATCGGGATGCAAGGGGACATCCTGCCGTTTGAGTACATCGAGGATGCTCACGGTGATTGCGCCGGCGGGTTTCTCACCGTTCTCGATGGCGGTGAGGATGTTGCTGATCGTCTTTCTTTCGGTGTTACCAAGGAGCTGTTCGCCGTCGATGAAAACGATCGAGTCGAACGAGTCGCGGGGTTTAATCACCCACATATAGAGATCAACGGAGGTGTCGTAGCGGAAGTCAGTACGCGGTCGGTGAGTTCGTGAGTCTGGACTCGCGGTTGTGGCTCTGCGGGGGAGGCGGATGATGGCCTCGACGTAACCATTGGTGACCAGGGCACGTCGGACACCGGCGACCGCGCCCTTGGCGAAGGTCGTGCCGCCGGCAGTGACGACCGCTGCTGCTCCCATGTCGGGGGTCAGACGTGCCGCCGCCAGACATACCCAACCGATCTCACTGCGGCTCGAGGGGATCGCTGGGAAATCTAGTTGGCGGCTTAGTGCCTCGGTTGCCCATGCGTCGAGTCGCGTACCTAGGGGTGGGTCGATGATGATGGCGTCGTACTGTCGGCTCGGTTCGAGGAAAGCATCGCCGACACTGATTGTTGCCGGCCAATTGTGGAGGTAGGCGCGGGCGGTGCAGAGTGCAGCGGCGACCGGCGAGATGTCGGTACCGGCCAGGTGGGATGTTGGGACAGACTGGTGCGCTGAAGCAAGGAGGTTTCCGACCCCGGCGGCGGGGTCCCAGATCGTCGTGTGGTCTTTGTGGACCAGCCGGGCCAGCAGTTCAGCGAGCACTGGGGAACTCGGATAGTAGCCAGCCTGGGGATCGGTGAGGAGGGCATCTGCAACCTCGGCGGTGTCGCCGTAGTTCAGGTGCGCAACTGTTTCGAACAAACTGATGATGCGTTCCGTCGCCCATCGGTGATCCTGAGACTCCCGCCACAGCGGATCGACTAGCAGGGCAATCGAATTGAGGCCAGCGGTACGGAGTTGGTCGGTCGCGCGGTGAAGCGTATCCACGAAATCATCTGTACCGAGTGAGGTGGCGAAAGGTCGTGGAAAACTTGGTACTTCGTGAGCGGCAATCTTGCCACCGTTCCACGTAACAGAGCCGCGGAGTTCGGCATCGTGGGCGAGGGTATGCCAGGTGAGGAGGCCGACGATGGCAGCGGCGGCCTCACTTGTGTCGAGCGCTCCTCGCAAGATGGACATCATCGCGGTGTGGATTTTCGAGATCGAGCGCTTGGCGAGTCCCAAGGGCTTCCTGTCGGGGAACTGCTTGCGGTACCACTGCTCGATGTCAGCGAGGGCAAAGAGTGGGCGGTTGGGGCTGGATTCGGGAAGCGGGTGCGGGAAGGTGTCGCGGTAGCGCGTACGCCACACGCTCGCGGTAGGTTTCGATACCCCTGCGGCGTCGGCGATCTCGGTCATGGTGACGGTTTGATTCATCTGCGGCTGGGCCATGATTAGGCGACCTCTGTGATGTTGGTGTTCTCATCGAATGTGATGACGCGGTGCGCGGCCAGGCGTGCCTTCGGCGATAGGGCATCGGCTCGACTGACGACCGTGGTCCGGAGTCCAGCACTCGCAGCGGTGGCGATGACCGGGGCGAATCCACCGTCGCCACTGACGAGGACGAGTCGATCAAACCGGCGCATTGTCGTTGGATGAATGATCTCGGCCTGCAGAGCACGATCGGCTCCGTCGGTTCCAGGGAGCCAGATCACGCGACGACCGGGACAGGCCAGGCCGATCTCGAGTGCGTTCCGCGAGTGCGAGGCGGCCAGAACATATTGGGTGGTGACGCCGAATGCGGTGGTCAGGTGACGCATGAAGCCCTCAACGGCGCTCTGGGTCACCTGAGGAGTTCCCAGGGCATTCTCAATGTCGACCATGACGATCGACCGATAGTGACTACGGACGGACACGGTGAACCTCACTGATCACTCGCGAGTGTGCCACCGTATTAGCTCACTCTCTTGTGAGTAAGGCTAGGGCGGCACGCCAACCGCTGTCAAGTGTGTCAGCCTGTTAGCTCATCAAGGTTATGCCACAGGTACTCGCCGAAGGTGGGGACTCCTCGCGGCCGTAGGTTTAACCTTGGACAGATGGAGTGACGGCGCACGCCCCTACGAGTGCCGCGGTTGCGGCACCCGCCATGTGGCACCTGCTGTCAGAAGGACTTAATAACACTGAGTCGAGACCTGGGCTTACTGTCCTGCGTCCCGAAGTCTGACACCGCCGGCGTTTCGGCGGGTCGGTTATCATCCGGTGCGACAGTCGAGCGTAGGAGGGCGGCCTCCACCTGCGAATGTCGCAATCTCGTACGGGGAGGTTTCTAGTGGGTCTAAGCGTGCGGGTGGCACCCGGCGTTACTCTCCGCGCATCATCACGCGGCGTAGGAGCTAGCGTCGGGCCCCGCGTAGCCCGGGTCCACAGCGGGCCCGGTGGTGGTCTAGGTATCAGCTCGGGCGTTGGACCCATCACTGCGAGCGGTCGACTCTCTGGCGCACGCCCCGCCCAGAAGTCCCAGCGCGGAAGTTCCCGACAAGCAAAGCCGGCTATGACTGGCGCCGAAATCGCTACGTCAGTAGCGACGTCGGCGTTCTCACTATGGAACGCCTATGAGGAAGCGAAGCGTAAGCAGCACTACAAAGAGGCGAGGGTGCTCGAGAAGCGTCTTCTCACACAGCATCTCGTCGAGTATCCGCTCGCGCGCCGCCGCGAGGTCAAGCTGGGCAGGCGGCACAAGTTCCGTAGAACGGCCAATCAGTTGGAAGCAGAAGCAGAAGCACGACAACTGCAACGTCAGTATGACGACGAATGGCAGAAGTTATGCGACCACGATCCACACACGGTAATCAGGTTGGTGGACGGGGCCTTCGAGGACAACCACCTCCCGTCGACTTGCATCGACGCAGGACGCGAACAGAATGTCTCCTATGTAACGGTCGTGATCCTGTTCCCCGGCCGTGAGGTAATTGCTCCCGTGAAAGATACAAAGACAAGAAAAGTGCGGTCTCGCACCGACTCCGAAGCGACGAAGTTCTATCAACTTGCACTTGCCTCGACCATCGTCGGAACCACCAACGAAGCTTTCGCCGTGTCGCCGAGAACCATGCAAGTAAGAGTTGTTGTCTTACGCCATCAATATCGGCTCTTTCGCGCCGGTCGAGTACTACCGTTGTACTCCCATGTCATACACCGGGCACACGAAGGGACCGATTGGACCGACGAGGAGCTTATTGATGAGATTCTTGGCAGCTCGTCGGGGGCAGACGTCGAGATAGACATGTTCGGTTGGCCACAACCACTCAAGGGGCGGCAGCACGGCGACCTCACGGCGGTCGCCGAGCGGTTTGGCGATGTCCTTAGGATTCGAGATCGGCACCTGGGTCGCGATCCGTCGCGCTGACTACTGCAGAGGCCGGATGTCGGCCGAGCGGAGACTCGCCAGCCCAAGTTTAGACAAACTCTCAACAGGCGCGGCGTCCGTCTTCTGGACTGATATGTAGGCGGGAGCTTGGACTTACCGTGTGATGAACCCGAGTCTGCCCCCAATTTTGAATCTGGTTCGTGATTGTCGACACGTGATCGAACGGATCGCGGTACTCGCTTAGGAGCGAGGCCGAGTTCCCTCGACCGGAACGGTGGAGACGAACGCTCGGTCCGGTTACAATGGCACAGCTACGGATCAATCCATTTGTGAACGACTGATTCACAGACTCCGTAGCGATCAAATAGAAGTGCCAGATGGAAGCTATTGCCCTTTGCGGGGTGAATCCGTTGCCATTGAAGGACAACGGAGCCGTCCGGGTTTTCGGATCGTGCAGAAGGTTCTCCGATCATGTAGGTGATCTGGGCGATCGGGCGAGCTACAGGATCGAGCCGCATAACGGAAATGACCGAGTTCCAGCTGCGACGAGGCAGCGGACCGGGATATGGTACTCGACTCCAGACGCAATCTTCGGGAACAGGGTCCCCCGGTTCGGGTACCTGAGAGGCATCGAATTCGACGCCGGGGGAGGATGCGCTTGTCGAGTAGGCCACGAAACCATCAGGCATGGTCGGTTCTGGTTTAGCTCTACCGAGCAGCGCTATGAGTCGTGGTCGGTCGTTTGCGTCAAATAGAGGTATGTTGTGCCGTGTTCCGGTGGAAGTGTGCAGGATAATGCGTGACGCCTTGATGGGTGTTGCGTCGACGACGTCCGAACGCGCGATGTGCAATACCGGCGGTGACGACGTGGGTGGGCTCTGCGCGATCCACACCCGAACTGAAGTAACGATGCAATGGTCGTGCGCAGGTGAGATCCCGGTGGTGCGCACTACATAGTCGACGCGTTCGTCAGGAAACAGAAATGGTGCCATCTCGTCACCCCAGCGGCTGAGTTTCTTAGCATTGATGCGCGATCCAACGTGAATGGGAGCGAGGGGCTTGCTCGGTGGTGGTGGTTGGGGTGAGGGTGGTTGTATGCGAATGTAGAGATCTCCGGAACTGCCGTCACCTCGCAACGCGCCCCTTCCAGGCACGCGAATCAGTTGGCCGTAGTGCGCGGGTGTCGGCAGACGAAACCGCGCAGAGCGGTGCGCGGCGACGTATCCGCGTCCGCGGCAAGCTACACACATAGCCGTCATGGCAGTGGAATCTCTGCAATCGGAACATGGGACGCTGATTGGAACGGAAGTCGTGTGAATGACGTCGGGTTGTTGAAGTTGGTCAACGGTGAATTGCGCCGTGATAACGACATCGCCGCTCTGAGATTCCACTGAGGACCAACCTTTCGTCAGTACGTACCCCGCCGTCGAGCTAACTGCTCTGCCAACTCTGCATAGGTCAGAGTCTCGCGACCACCGCTGACCCGGTTGGCAAGAACGCTCGCACGTGGTTCCGGGGCCCAAGTCGTGGAAGCACGCACGATCTTGCAGCCGCTCGTTTGCTGACTGTCGGGTCATGCCGGTGGCCGCGCCAGTGGTGCTCACGAGCGTAGACCTTGTCACCCCACACTCACTGCTCCCTGACGATCCGCACTTCGAAGTCAGATAGCTCTCTCGTCAGACAAGGACTCGGCGTTCGTACGAGCGTTGAGGGGTTTGCCGTGACAACCACCGGCTGTCGTCCGTCCTCGATGAGCCCGCGCCCGTGTTCCGAAGCCTGGATCATTTAACCCTGCTCTCAATCAATCACGTTGTGTAGCAATCAAAACGATCGTCAGAAAGGGGATCAGTTTGAACACCACCGACAATTTGCGCGCCGTCATAGTCACCGGTGTCGTCGCCGCCGGAATTGCCGCATCGGCGCTCACCGGCGGGCTCACCGCGGCACCCGCTCAGGCAAACACCCACACCTACAGCGGTGTCGTGGAATGCACCGCGTGGCGCAACACAATCCTCACGAAGAACCCCAACCTCGGCGCAACAGCCTGCGCCCAGGGCTTCAAGGGCTGGCAGTTCGACACCTACCAGGCTCCGACGAAACAGCCGCAGCTCACCTGGTAACCCTCGCCCTGCTGTGCACTGCGCCCCGCCAACCGTGTCGGTTGGCGGGGTGCAGCCGTACGGGGGACACTGGAGGTCCGTTATCGGGGCAGCTCAGGGCTACGGGGGCCGCCCTCACGCCTGATCTCGTCACGTGTGCACCACCCGCGAAGTCTGGCGACTCGTTCGCAGTCAGGACTCACCGCTCTGTGGCGGTCGTCCCGCACGCCCCCAGCGTCAGCGCCAGCACGGCCACACTGCCGGCCAGGAGCCGGGCTGGTGTATTGCGGTGTGGCGCGAGTGCCGGCCTCGTCGGAGTGGGAGGGAGATGGGTGTTGCGGAGAGCCATTGGGCGGACGGGCCTTTCGGGGGATGCGGCACAGCACGAACGGTCGATCGAGGTGTCAGCTCTCTATAGCAACCCCGTCAGACAGCGTTACGGCATCCGGCATCCCCGTCCCGCATTTGCTCGGCGCCTCCGGCCGAGCTCGAACTGACACTGGGCGGGTTCTTAATCCGTTGCCTCAACCCGACGGTCTGCTGTCGGATCAGCAGCGACCTTGCGCGCTCCATCGTGAGTCGGGAACTCGCCTGGCCGACAACCCGTTCGGAACCAACAACGAGCCCGCTATATGACTATCCCTGCCTGCTACCGGACCCTCTTTAAGACGCGAAAACCGTTGTCTGCAAGCCTATTACACGTAATACTAGCATTACATACGCTTATTAGCGTATAGTGCATTACGGCAACATCAAGAAGCCCCCCCGAGGCTGATGATTTGACAGGTCTACGCCTCGGGGGGGTTCTACAAGAGAAGGAATCTCCGATGAACAGTGTAACTCTGGATGTAACAAACTGGCCGAGCGCTTCGGTCGCGGCGCTGATGGAGTACGCCGATCAGCTCAGCGCCGAGGCGGCTGGCTCCGTCGTCCAGGACGACGAGTCGTGGCGATCGGCCGACTACGAGGGATGGACGCTCAAGCACGTCAATCTGCTTCGAGATTATCTCGAGGAGCGTGGAGATACGGCGAGGCTGGAGTGCTTCGATGTAGCGATCCGGCAGGGCGGGTGGGTCTCCCGCGAGCAGGTCTACCGCATCTCCGGGTATGAGCCCGACCGGCGCCTGAATGGCTGGACCCGGCCCTTCGACACCGCCGCAAATCTGCTGGAAGACGGGTACGAACTGCCGAAGGACGCCCCCTGGCCGGTGTGGGCTGATTATCCCGAAGGCAGCGGTTTTCATCAGGCCCGAGGCTTTCACGTCCACCCAGGAATCGTCCGGCTCGTACGCGAGCACGAGGAAGCCCAGACTGGTAAATAGCAACTAACACAGCGATGCCGCTGACCCGTTTCTAATCGGGTCGGCGGCATCGCTGTCGGATGACTGCACACCTGAGACCAGTGACAGGCAGATGAGACCTTGCGACAATCTCCCGACGCCCGCGGCTTGGCCTTCTCGGCCACCGGGATCGTCACCGTGAGCACACCGTTGTCATAGGCAGCAGAGATCTTCGCCGCACACGCGGTCTTTCCACCGCTCGTTTGCTGATTGCCGGGTCATGCCGGCGGCGGCGCCGATGTCGGCCCACGAGCGGCCCAGTCGGCGTTCCTGCGGGCCTCCGCGGCGGCTCGGATCTCGCCGTCGACGTCGATCGGGGTCGAGATGGTCATGCTGCCACACCGCTCGTGCGGCGTCCGCGACCTCTGGCCGCTCGTCGGCGTGGACGTCGGTGTCGGGGGTGAACACGCGATGGCGCGCGAGGTCCTCGAGGGATGCTGAGGGCACCCGTGTCCACTGGACCGGATCGGTCCAGGTCGACACCTCGGATCTAGATCGGCTGGCGCAATCGCAGGAAAACACCCAGCCGGCAATCTCGGCCGACGGCCGCAAACCATCCTTGCCGCGCCGGGCCGACTCGACGAGCTCGTAGTCCACGCCGTCGAACCAGGGGTGCAGCTGGAGCCACATACGATCGCCGACGCTACGTTTTCGGTAGTGCGTGTCCAGATGCCGCGCTGAAGACCCGCCACAATCCTTGCTATGAGCGCGTCACCGCCCACACCGCCCACACCGCCCACACCGCCCACACCGCCACCGCCGACACCGCCACCGCCACCGCCACCGCCGACACCACCGCCGCCCACACCAACCTCACTCAAGGACCGCGTGCTGGGGTGGCTACGTGACCCTGCATGGTGGTTTCGAGACATCGTGATCGTCGGTCTAGTGTCAGGTCTCGTCCTAATTGCAACTGCCGAAATTGATGATCGCCGTGCAACGACAGACCGCGATATCGCAGCCCAAGTCGAGAAGCGGGCAGAGCGTCTCGAGAACCTACGGTTCGTGCGCGAGCGCTCAAACGCAGATCCCAAAATTGTGCGCCCATTCGCCGGGCTGGACCTCGCGGAGCAGAATCTTCGCGGCTTGAATCTATCGAGGGCAGACTTGTCTGATGCGGACCTGGGGGGAGCCGACTTAACTCGGGCGGACTTGGCCGGAGCTAACCTCACCAATGTGAACCGTCCTGGGTCTGGTGGAGACCGTGATCTCACCAGGAGAATACGGATATGGGAGCACCACGGAAGTTCGACCAGGAGACCCGTGAGCGGGCGGTGAGGATGTATCGGGATCGGCTTGCCGAGCCCGGCGAGTCCAAGTCAGGAGCGCGTCGTCATGTCGGGGAGTTGCTCGACATCAATCCGGCGACGCTACGCAACTGGATCGAGAAGGACACTCCGATCGTCTCCGGATCGGGGACGACGGTGGCCGCCCATGACGCGGAATTGCGTGAACTTCGGCGGGAGAACGCCGAATTACGTAGAGCCAATGAGATTTTGAAGACAGCGTCGGCGTTTTTCGCCGCGGCGGAGATCGACCGCCGACTTCGTTGATCGTCGAGTATATCGACGCTCACCGCGACCAGTTCGGGGTCGATCCGATCTGCCGGGTACTCACCGAGTACGGAATGCAGATCGCCCCGTCCACCTACTACGCCCACAAACAACGGGGCACGATCTCGGCAGCGACGCTGTCCGAGGCGTATGCCACGCACGCCGTCTACCAGCAGTTTGAGAAGAACCGCTGTGTGTATGGGGTGCGCAAGATGTATCACGCGATGTGGCGTGCCGGTCACATGATGGGACGCGACCAGGTCGGCCGGCTGATGGGGATCTGCGGAATCTCCGGAGCGGTTCGTGGCTCGCATCGCATCACTACGACCCGTCGCGACGACCAGGCGCCTCGTTTCCCTGATCATGTTGAGCGGCAGTGGAATACACCCACGCATCCCGATCAGTGGTGGGTCGCCGACTTCACCTACGTGTGGACATTGGCCGGGTTCGTCTACGTGGCGTTCCTCGTCGATGTGTTCTCACGGCGCATCCTCGGATGGCGGGTCATGACCAGCAAGCACACACCGTTGGTGACCAGTGTGGTCGAACAAGCACTGTTCACTCGACGGAGATCCGGATTCGCTTTTACACCAACGGGTTTGGTGCATCACAGCGATGCGGGAAGTCAGTACACGTCGTTGGCGTTCACCGCCGCCTTGACCGAGGCCAACATCACCGGTTCCATCGGATCGGTGGGCGATGCTCTCGACAATGCGCTCATGGAATCGGCGATCGGCCTCTACAAGACCGAGTTGATCGACACCGGCCGCACCTGGACCGATCGGGGCCACGTCGAACGAGAGACCGCCGCCTACATCCACTGGTTCAACACCGAGCGACTGCACTCGTCTCTGGGCTACTGCTCACCCATCGAATACGAGACGCGCTACCGTGACACCGTCGCCTCCGAGGCGGAGGTGGCCTGAACCAGGTCTCCATCCGATCCAGGACGGTTCAATGCGAACCTAGCGGGCGCCGACCTCACCCATGCAAACCTGGCGGGGGCAAACCTGAAGAGGGCGAATCTCTACTTCGCAACACTAGAATATTCGAACCTGACCGGAGCGAATTTGGATAGAGGGACGCTGACCCACGCGGACCTGTCCGAAGCGAACCTGTACGGCGCAGACCTCCGAGGAGCAGACATGCTGGGAGCGAGTCTGTGGAAGACGAACCTAGAGCGTGCGGATTTATCCGGGGCAACCATGTCCAACACAAACTTGACCGGAGCGAATCTGCGGGCCATCTGTTGGAACTCCTACACGATGTGGTCACCTCAATCGCCGCCGCTTCCGTCAAGTAACAGATGCGCGTATTGATTTATGTACTGCACTCACCTCGGCAATTTCGTTCGCGTCTACGGGAGGCGTAGTGGTGCCGGCCGATTCGTGCGAGTGAGCCTTGCGGTCGTCGGAGGGATCATCCCCCGACCGCACGGCAACGCAGGTCAGCGGATAACCCCACCGCGCCGCCAGGGTGCTTGCGTCGTTGAGGCCGTCGACCAGCGGACCACCCGACGGGTATAGATTGCCGTGGAACGTGGCTTGGTTGATGACACAGATGCGGCAACCGACAGCGGGGTGGGCAAACCCATCGCTGATGCGTGCCGACCATAAACGGTTGTAGAGGCGGAGGCCCGCCGCTACAACACCGTCGCGCATCAACGGCGCCCGCGACAGAGCTGGCCCCCACCCATGCGCAGCCGAGTCCGCTGCTGGCCGAATCCGCCTCAGGTCGTCACCAGGTGCAGTGTCGCCGGCGACACTGCACGCTTCGCCGGCGACACTGCACGCTTCGCCGGCTGCTTGGGCGGATTCGGAGTCGCTGCCGCCCCGATCGTCATCGGCTTCACCTTCGGCGGCCCCTCGGGCGCGATCTCGGCGGCCAAAGCGTGGATTCCGCGGCTCGGCGCCGTCGGGGCCGGAGTGATGAAGTGGTGCATGCAAGCGATCTTCGGACTCCGCATGTAGCACTGTCCCCGGACACCCGAGCCGTAGTACCTCGCGAGACCGAATAGCAGGACTTCATCCTCGTCGTCGACGACGCCGAGCGATCGCCTGGCCCGCCGCGCTCGTTCGCGCGAAACGACGGGCCGCGGGATAGTGATGACATGGGTATGGCGAAGCGCATGATGATGCAGGCCGAGGAGCAGGGCTGGTCCTACTCCGACGCTGTTGTCTGTTCGCAGTGCCTCGACGACCCGATCCTCAAGCAGTCGGTCCATCACGCCGCTGACACCTCGATCGGACCGTGCACGTTCTGCGGTCGGCGGCCCGCCGCGTCGCTCGACGTCGTCCTGGAGCTGGTCGTCGACGGCCTGAGGACGGAGTACACCGACCCGATCAACGAGGCGTACTACGACTCCAGCGAAGGCGGGTATCAGGCCGAGAGACAGGACACCGGAGACCTGCTCTACGAGAACGACGTCAGCAGTGATCACGCCGTCGTTGAGGAGATCGCGCGGAACATTCACACCACTGAGTGGTGCGACCGCGATCTGGCCGTGCCGCCGGTGGGCATGGGCCTTGCGTGGAGTTGGGACCGGTTTCGTGAAGAGGTTCGCACGCGGCGTCGCTACACGTTCCTGCTGCCCGATCCTGCCGGGGAAGGCGAGCCGGGGATGCATCTGGTGCACGAGGTTCCCGCCGCAGTCACCAGAGCCGTCCAACTTGCCGATCTGGTTATCGACCTGCCCGCCGGTGGCACCTGGTGGCGTGCGCGGGTCGGCAACGCGGGGGAGACGTTCGCGACCGCCTCCGAGATCGGCCCACCGCCGTCGGAGTACGCGCGTAGCAACCGGATGACGCCGGCAGGGATCAGTGCGTTCTACGGCGCCTCGACGCGTGCCGGTGCCGTCGGGGAGGTGAGCAAGTACGCCGACCCCGGAAGCGGGCTCAGCGTCGGCGAGTTCGCGCTCCAGCGTGGAGTGCGGGTACTCGATCTGCGTACCCCGCCGCCCGTTCCGTCCCTGTTCGACGCAGCCGACCGGGACCGGAGGCCGGCAACTGTATTTCTGCGGGAGTTCATCAAGTCCATCGGTGAACCGACCCGCCCCGGTGGCTCCGATGAGGTCACGTACATCCCGACCCAGATCATCACCGAGTTCCTGCGCTATGGCCTCCCAGATGGTCCCGTCGACGGCATCCTGTGGCGGTCAACAGCAGTCGATGATGTCGACTGCTGCGTGCTGTTCGTGACCCCGGAGGAGTGTGCGGACCGCGGGAGCGAGACACCGGACACCCGGCTCGTACTCGACCACCGGACGATCACCCATCAAACAGTTTGACAACCGAATCGCGCGGGGGCCCAACGAACGTCGGCTCCGGTCATGCCCGTTGGCGTGTTTGATGGGTTGCGCTTCCTGCAACGATGGGATCTCTCAGCAGAGACGCCGAGGTCGATCGCGAGCTGCGGGTCTTTGAGCTGAACTTCCCGCCGCCGCAGACGAGGCCATTTGCCGATTGACAGGTGGCGGATTCCACGAGGTGGCAAAATCTAGGGAGCGTGTCTCCTAGAGGACGCCGCGGTCCCAGTCCGACAGCTCCCGCGCATGACGCCGCGCCGCCAATCGGCTCTTACCGAGCCCCAAGCCTCCGTTGGGTGGTCCACTCCGATGGTCGACAACCGCACACAGGAAGAAAAGACCGCCGCCCGTCTGGCTTGGGAAGCGAAATACCTCCCGAAACCATCGCGACAGAGCGGGTCGACTTCGGCAAAGACTCCCAGCTCAGCAACAGTTGCGAGCAGCAAGTCGACTCTGCCGCGGCGGTCTACTCCGATGGTCGACAACCGCACACAGGAAGAAAAGACCGCCGCCCGTCTGGCTTGGGAAGCGAAATACCTCCCGAAACCATCGCGACAGAGCGGGTCGACTTCGGCAAAGACTCCCAGCTCAGCAACAGTTGCGAGCAGCAAGTCGACTCTGCCGCGGCGGTCTACTCCGATGGTCGACAACCGCACACAGGAAGAAAAGACCGCCGCCCGTCTGGCCTGGGAAGCGAAATACCTCCCGAAACGATCGCAGGCCACCCAAGCCCCTCTCTCAGTGCCAGCGCAGCGGAGACCGGCCGTAAAACAGCCACAGGCATGGCCGGCGATCACTCCGTCTCGCTCAGGTGTGGCCGAACCGGTAGCTACACCCCCTCGCGCGGAGCGCGAGAGCTTTAGCGAAGGCGTAAGCAAAGCTGCAGCTGGGGGGTTCATTGCTACTGCTCTCGCGCACTGGCTCGGCTGGTAGCCGGGCGGCCCTGTCGTCGTGGTGGAGGACGCGAGTGACGTTTCAGCGATGAGCTGGCGTTCGGAGGGGGTGGTCGGCTCCACTGCTCGCTCCTTCGGGCCGAGGCCCGCTCAAGCTCGCTCGATCTCTGCCTGGTCGACCCAGCGTGCCAGAAGGCTTAGCGCGGCGAGCTGTTCGAGGGCGGTCTGTTCGTCGAGATCGAGTTCGTCGTTGGGCAGGTGGCCAAGCGGGTTTCGAATCGCGCTGAAGCACCCAGCACCGAAGTCCATGGCACCCTGGCGCATGGATTCCCGAGTCTCGTCTTGGATGATCTCGGGGAACCGAAGCCGTGGCTTACCGGGTTCTGGCTGCTTGGGGCTGAAAACCTCCTGCACGAGCTTGCGATCCGATAGGTCGCGCCGTCCCACCTTTGCCTGGATCAGCGAGTTAACCGCTTTTGCGGCTGCGAGTACCGCCTCATGCCGCTGACCTAGAGACCATTGCGGCTCCGCGGCCTTCCAAATGAGGTGGTGCATTGAACCTGCTGTGATCCTTGGTGATGCATCCCCCCGACCTAGCCTCTCCGCGACCTCGTCGTGTGACGCTAGTCGTGCAAGCAGCTTTCGGGCCGCGTCACGCTCGAGCTTGAATTCGTCGTTCTTGCTGGCCTGGCTCTCTACCCGCCACTCTGGATAGAGGCGGTCGAGTATGGGTCTCACAACCTCGGCGAGCTCAATTGCTTGGGGTCGACCACATGCAGGGGCAGACTGATTGGTGATGTAAGAGACGCGACCTGAGCTGCTGGACTGATTGACGGGCCGAGTCTGATCGACAAACTGTTCGAGTCGTTCACGAGCCCAATCGGTGTCGACTCCATCAAGGTTCACACCAGGGATGATAGCTGGACACCACCCTCCGCCCGGCGCTCGTTGCCCTGTCGCGTCGGCGTCATCGCTTGCTAGCGCGGCATATTCGGGCGTTGCATTTCCGGTCCACCGTCTGGTTTCAGGATGCCGGCCAGTCTGGCACCGGGACCTCAACCTGGTAAGGAAGCTAGGGCAGCACCTTCGTGGTCATTGCGACCGCAACTCGGACGACGCTGAGGTTGTCGGCCTGCGTTTGCGCCCCACTTGCTCACATACGGTCTTTCCACCGCTCGTTTGCTGATTGCCGGGTCATGCCAGCGGCCGCGCCGATGTAGGCCCACGAGCGCCCCAGTCGGCGGGCCTTGGCCACTGCGGCGTCGAGCCGCGCGTCGGCATCCCTGCGGGCCTCCGCGGCGGCCCGGATCTCGCCGTCAACGTCGATCGGGTCGAGATGCTCACGCCGCCAAACTGCTTGGGCGGCCGCCGCAATCTCGGGCCGCTCGTCGGCGTGGACGTCGGTGTCGGGGGCGAACACGCGATGCCGCGCTAGGTCCTCGAGGGTTGCCGAGGGCACCCGCGCCCACTGGACCGGATCGGTCCAGGTCGACACCTCGGAGCTGTCCCAGCGACGGCAATCGCAGGACAACAGCCAGCCGACAATCTCGGCCGACGGCCGTCGACGATCCTCGTCCGGGTGCCGGCCGGTCTCGACGATCTCGTAGTCCACCCCGTCGATCATGGTCGACCCGTGGCTCTCGGCCCCGTCGTCGAACACGGCCACCAACGCCGCCTCGTGGAAGTGCGTGTCGCTCTCATGCATCCAACCCATGCAGATATGGTAGACCCGTGATGTCAGGTAAACCAGACGTCAGGTTGCCTCGGTGTCAGGTTTACCTGACATAGGATACGTTACCGGCGATTGTAAATCGTTGGGGGAGAGTAACTTTCTAGCGACTGTGACATAACATCGCGAGAGATCTCGGCGACGTGAAGTGTCGACTTGAGCGAACTTGCGATCCGTAACACCGTGTGTGACAAATGCAATGTGGGCAAGGATGCGCCCGGGCGCCGGGGAGGACGGTCGGGACCATCCTTGCCCGCGCTCGCGCGACTTCAGTGCCCGCACACCGAGTCCAAGGTTTGCGTGCGCACGAGATTGGTCCCGGTGCGTGACGCGCCGGGACCAATCTCGTTCAGTTCGATCAATTGACCTTTACGGAACGGGGATACCAGCCTCATCTGGCATCCAACGCTTCCGCGTCCAGAAGGCAATCGCGCCGAGGAACGGTAGCGCTGTAACAATCACAGCCCAGATCGCTCCGCGCAGCTTCCCTGTGGGTTCAGCGGCGACGGACCATAAGGCGATGGGCCACATCACTAGCCAGATGCACACCACACCAGCGCCAATCGCGTAGCGGACTGTGTCTGCGAGGAGTCCGTCCATGGTGCAGGTGTTGTCGGTCGCGCAGTCGGCAAGGCCCGCCCCTGCGACCAGGTATGTACCACCCATGGCTCAACGGTACTGTCTACCGCGGTGGGGTCTGCGAGAGCTTGTATTTCGGTGAATTTGGGTCCGAGGGAAGGACACCGTCCACCGCCTGATCGAAGTGCTCACCGAAAGAGAGGTTGCCCTTTGTGAGGTTGTGACGAATCGCTGCGCACCACAATGGATGCAGCCCTTCTCCTACTGAGTCAGGAAGTCTCCACCAGCCCCAGCGATAAAGAGCTTGCCCGGCCGATTGTCATAGTCGGCGACGACGCGAACTTTCAACGTCACACCAAGTCCGTAACGGATCTCTTTATTAATGGATCGACCACCCCAATCCTGGACGACGTAGGGTGTCGCTGTTCGGTCAACTTCCCAAAGGTCCAAGGTCGCTGGAGTCTTGAACACCAACGTAGGTCCATCGTAAAGATGGATCTGTGTGATTGTGCCGTGGCCGACCATCCTGAACTGGAGGATGACCCTTTGTAGTTTCGGGCGGCCGGCTGATCCTATAATCACAGGGGTCGGGATCGGAATATGAAAATAGTACCAGAAAACGTCGCCCGACTGGTATCTAGGCAAAGGGAGGGTAAAGGTCGTCCCGAATCCCTGAGGGAGCGCCTCGGTCTTGGGGCTCTCTGCCACCGCAGCGGTCCCGTGGGTCCACGACGCGTACAAATCTTGGGCCATAACGGACTCCTCTGCGCGGCCAGGCGATGCCGACAAGTGTATAGGAACAACAGGAAATGTAGCGATCGATTAGTCCGTAAGAATGACACCCGCGTCAAAATACGATGTTGTTGCAAACTAATAATTCGGGCAGTTATATTGTTACGAAATACGCTATTTACCATCCAAAGAAGGGTGCATAACGGACCTTCATGTGTCGATGCGAACGATGCAAATGCCGTGCAAACGGCACTCTTTGGCTCACCGGTCGACGGCTAGTCGGCAGTTCGAACCGGGAGGCGTCGCATCATTACGGCGGACTTCCGGTCGTCGTTTCTGGAACGAAAGGCGGTTGGCCGCTCTCTCCCCGATACTTCCGCTGGCCGCACCGCTTTCGGACTTCGGGGTCGGCGAACCACCAGTCAACGGACTGAATCCACGTTTCAGGTGGGCCGTACGACCGAACGGTTACCCCGTCCCAGTTCAATATGCCGTCCCAGTGCAGATTTGAATACGTCCGGTCGAAACGGATGCTGTCACCGCTGTCCACATACTCAGCATCCCGAGGGAGCGTGACCATACTCGACTCTTTTGGAACGTACCCGGGACGGTTGCTCGGAAGACCGCGCCCGGGGTTGTAATCCGAAAAGTCGTGTCGCCCCCTCTGACCTAGGTTGGGCCAGCGAGCAAGGTAGTAGATCCCACGGGTGTAGATCCGGTGGGGAGACGGATTGAAGAGCTCCACTGTCGCTTGCTTGCTGGTATACACCTCGAAGTATCCGTCCGGCCGCGGCCCGTCAGTCCAGGGTGCGGGAATCCCGGGGCCAAACCGTCGCTGCCATTCGACCTTGAAGTCGCCCACGACCGGGGCTTGACATTCGCCGCTCGGAACCCGGTCTGGGGTCGCTGTGACGATCACGGTCTCCACCACCGTAGACGTAACGACAGAGGGTTCTGGGTCCGCGCACGCTGACACACCCCCCAGCATCAGACACGAAGCCAGCACGAGCTGCGTAGTGCGTGCTGATCTGGTCACGCCGCTAAGATATCCCGTTTCGTACGAATTCAGGTCTCCGCTGGCGCCGGAGAACGCAACCGGTCACGGCATGACCGCGGCGGCGCGGAGACAGCAGCAGGTCAGGTGTCCGAGCTGGCCGAACACGAAAGCCTCGCACCACGGCGACGTTGTTGCATGAGTGCCGGCGTAGGACCGGCCCATAGCAACCCACCGTCGTACGGTTTTCACATGACAAGACGGCGCGACGGTCGGTGGAATCACAACCTGCACTACCACCGCGTGGTCCTCTCCGCGCTGCCTCGGAACGCGCACACCGGTCTGGACATCGGAACCGGCAACGGACTGCTCGCGGCCGACCTCGCTGGGGTCGTCGACTCGGTGACCGCGATCGACGTCGATGCACAAGTGCTCGACGAGGCCCGCCGCGAAGCGCCGAGAATCGAGTGGGTCTGCGGCGATGTGATGAGCAGCCCTTTGCCCTTGAGTCGTTCGACGTAGTCGCTTCGGTGGCGACGCTGCACCATCTCGGCGACCCGGCCCAGGCACTCCAGCGGTGCGCGGATCTCACTACCCCTGGCGGTGTGCTGGTGGTGGTCGGATTGGCGCGCGCATCCCGGGTGCGCGAGCACATGCTGCACCTGGCCGGCGCTGTTCAACACCGCTTGCTTGTCAGCCGTTACGGCTGGTGGGAGCACACAGCACCAAGAGTCTGGCCGCCGCCGTACACGTACCGCGAGATCCAGGCCGCTGCCGCGCAAATCCTGCCGGGGTCTCGATGGCAGCTCCTGCCAATGTGGCGTTACGCGATTGTCTGGCGTAAGCCAAAACCGTGGTGATGCATCACGCTGCTCTCTGGTGTAGATCAGCCAGTCGCGAGCGACGCGATCGCCGGCGATCCACACGTGATCACGCTCGACACGATCGCGCGAGGAGTGAACGCGGTTGTGCGCGGCGCGGCACCGATCCCTGACGTACGGGGCAGAAGGCTCGCCGCCGCAGCCCGCACGAACTCTGCTGACACCGTCGACGCGAGCGACGCAGACGCCATCGTGCAGACGGCGCTCTTCGGCTCCCCGTCTACGGATAACCCCAACCTGCGGGCCCTCCGCACGTCCGAATCACATTGTCAGATCGTCCGCAGGACTCCGTCGTCGTCTGCCGCTTGGCGGTAGTCGCTGAGTGAGAGGTTGGCGATGGCGAGGTTGTCGGCTACCGCCGACGCGAGTGCGGGGAGCACCCGAAGCGAATCCCCGAAACTGGAGATCGCGAGCAACGGGTGTTCGTCGTTGGTCAAGGTCTCGTCGTCAACGACGAGGGCGTAGGTGTTGTCGCTCTCAACCAGGAGCTCTTCGAGGTCATCCGCGGAGAAGCCGTCGAGTTGGGGGTCGTCGATGACTTCAAAGTTGGTGTCACCGGAGACTCTTTCGATCTCCTGAAGCAGCTCCGCCCAGGATTCCTGCGAGTTCGATGTGACTCGGACTAGGAGATTCTGGCTGTTTGAAGGCAGCGTAGGCATAGTCGCAATCTACCCCGCATTCCGGACATGGGGTCGCCGCGACCGGCGAATTGTGTTGCTGCGGTGTAAGTGTTTCAGTTTCGAGGGCGCCTGACGCGTAAGACGGGCGCGACGTACATTGCTGGGTTCCCGACCCGCATCGGCGGGCCGGCGCCCGCCGCATCCCACCGGTACGGGCGCTGGTCGCCGAATCGGTACAACGCCAACTCGACAGCCTCGCCCAGCGCCCGCAACTCCAACGATGACCCTTCGCCGGAGAACGACGATCAGAGGATCGCTGCACGCTACGACGTCGGTGCGACATGTTATGCAGACAGGCAACACCCCCGAATTGCTTTCGAGAGGACCCCTTCGACATGAAGTTACCGACGCCGCACACGGTCCTGACGCCCCGTGAGTTCGCGGCTCTCTTGCGCGCCGACGCCCGAGCCCGGCGACGCCGAGTTCGTCTCACCCACAACCTCGACCACGAGACGTTCTACGACGGACTCGCCAGCTCGATCGACGATCAGCCCGACAACGTCGAGCTGGCCCGCAAAGTCCTCACGCTCTGGAACAAGGACCAGAGCTGGTTGCGAGCGCGTCGCACACGAACCTTCGCGATCGCCCTGACACCAACGACATCTGACCACCGATGACCATCGATCACGAAGGAGGCCACAGTGTGGTCCTTCCTGTGTAACGCCATCGCCCTGGAGTTGGCGCCATCCGACAAGGTTGTCGACAGCAAAGACTCGATTTGCTATTGTGACGATGCGTTCTTCTGAGTTGCCACACCCAACCGAAGACCGTTCTCACAGGATTGGAGGGGAGAGTGGCGAGCTCCCCCGAATGTGCAGCCCTCTTCCCTCCGTCCTGGCTTCGGCGACGCGCGCGCGTACCTCGTCTCGCGGCCGCATGATCGCGGACAGTCAGTGCCCGATCTGGTGAAGTAGCTGCGAGACCGGCATTTTCAGTGCTTCGGCGATACGTGCCAAGGTGATGATCGTCGCGCGGCGCGATCCGTCTTCCACCCCGCGCAGCATGTTCCGCTCGACGCCGGCTTCCACGCCCAGGGCGCGTTGACTGAGTCCGAGTTCCTCACGCCGGACTGTGATCGCTTCTCCGAGTGCGCGTAGCAATGCGGGTTCGTCGACGTCGACGGCCATGAGGGCTCCGGACCGGGTTGTCGCGGCCACCCTCTTACAGAACGCCGGGGCGTCTCATCTGGTGCAATGGCCGAGAACAACGACGGGGGCAGGCCCCACCAACCGCGTCGCGCCCAAACGCGAACGCGTAGAACTGCCCGACCTGACACTCATCGTGCGACCACCCGGCCGTCCGTCGGCATCCGCTCCTACACCGTCGAAGAATTCGACGAAGCTCAGGCCTACGCCGATCAGACCGGGGGACAGGTCGACCGTCTGCCCTTAGTTATGAACAGCGTCTCCGCTGCGCTGCCGCCCTCCCAGAGGTCGGTTGCCGCAGAATCCGTCGTGGCTGCGTTGCCGCGCGGGTAGTCAAGGTCGCCGAAGTGAGGACTGATCATCGAGTTCGGGCCAGATCACTTCATCGGGTTTTGTCGGTGCGGAAGTCCTTCCACGAGGAGTGCCGCACACGGCGCTGCTGATCTCTCGGTACTCGATGGTGCCGACCAGGGACTGGACTGCGGCCGATCGGGGCCAGTGTTCTGAACCGACCTAGACTGAGGAAACCCAGAGGATAGATTTGGTTCCCGTGATCTCAGCTGCCAGCGGGCCATCCACTTCTGTTGCGCCACCCGTCAACCACACCGAGCTCACTCACACGGTCTGGTCTTTCTTTACTTCAGCCGGTTTCGGTGGGATGGCTACACTCCTCGCCGCGATCGTTGCAGGTGGAGTAGCGCTCTTCAGCGTTCGGCGGACGAGGCAGCAGCATGAGCGACAGCTTGCCGCCCAGGAGCGTGACCGCAGGATCGCTCGGTGCTGGGAACGCCTCACATGGCTAGCGGATACATCGTTCACGTCAAGCGCGGACCCTGGACTAGCTCCCGAGCTTGTTAACGAACTGATCGAGGAGCTGGACAAGGAAGCCACGAAACTCGCAGACGAGACGCTCACACTCGCCGTGACAGCCCTAGGAACACAGTTCCTCGACGCGCTGACGGAGTGATGCTATGCGGGTTGCGAACTGCAGATCGCGGTCTACCCTGGTCAGCATGAGTCTGCGCACCCAGATCCAGGAACTTTCGCCAGACGACTGGGCGAGAGTGACGAAGGCTGCCGCAAAACGATCGGTGCGCGCTGCTGAACGCTTGGGACGCACCGTCGACAAGAGTATCGAAGACATCGCAAATTCCACGATCGGCGATCTCGCAAAACGGAGGCGGCAAGAACTCGAAGACCCCACGGAGCCAGCAGGTGGCGCTACTGAGAGCGGCGCCACTGAGAGCGGCGCCACTGAGAAAGGTCGCTCCGCAGCTGGGAGGCGAGTGAAAATCCTCACCTCGCGCCCAGGGTGGTCCTCATCGTCGATTCAGGACTACTACGGGGTCCCCGTGCTCCTGCCCGTGCCTCTGAAGGAGGACCCCGGTGCCGGCGTCATGAGCTTGGACTGGTCCAGGTTGCTGTCACCCGTCGACCCCGAGGGCGACCAGTCTGAAGCCGCATCCGAAAACCGGTAGTTGACGGTCGGTCGAGTAGCGGCGAAGTCGCAGCCAAACCAGCGGCGATGCAAGTCCGAACCAACCCTCTATCCAGTTTACTTAACCTGTGGTCACTCAGACATCGTTCCCGGCGTGGGTTTGGTTTCTTCCTCTGGAAGACCCTTTGGATCTGCCCCAAGGCTCAGTTCACATGTTTTGGGATCCCCGACCAGCACGCGACCCTGGCTGGAGACGCGCAGACTTTCCAGATGCAATCAGACCTATCGAGGCGGTAATTTCGCTGAAGATTTGGCAGATCGAGGCAGTACCGCAGTCTGTGATCGAGCGCGCCAACCAGGCCTTCACTGCCGCACGTCTGGCGTTTCCGAACTACTTCGATATTGAAGCAGCGGCTACGGAAGAACTCGGCGCCCGGAACGCGCCCCACGAACACCTTCAGAGCGCATCTACGACTGCTGCTGGCGGGCGGCCTCCTCTGGCCCCCTGGACCGTGGTTGAGGCGAGCTGTGTGCAGTACCAAGTTGACACACCTGGCGCTGTCGAGATCCCGAGAATGATGCTGGAGCGGGCGATCGAGCACGTCCAGCGGTTGCAGCGAGCGTGTAGTTACGTAAGTGGCCGTGCCGTGCGGCCGCTTACATTGCAAACTTTGCCGGTGACCATCCCGCTCGCGACGGCCACTGTCACGACGGCCACCGCCACTCCTGAGTTCACTACAGACGGAAGTGTCATCCCATACTTAATACCCGCAAATATGTACAGCCTCGCGAACCGATCGGAGTTCACCACCGACGAGGTGGCTCGGGTCATCGCATTCGCGGAACGCGATGAAGGGTTCCTTGGTGGTGTCCTCGCCTCTCAGGCAGAAGCTCGGGCTGCGTTAACTTTTCGCGGCGACTGCCGCGCTAGCGTTCTGGCGAGCGCCACCGGGTGCGAAATTTTGCTAGACGATCTCCTACGTCACCTGCTGTGGGAGAGCGGTCGTCGCCCTGAAGATTGCGTGAGCATCTTTTTCGACCAAGGGCAGGTCACAACTGCCCTCAAGCGGGCCCTTAAGCACACGCAACCCTATTTGAAAGGCCAGTGGGACATCGCAGTTCAACCTGAACTGAAGGCGTGGCAGCATGACGTAGCGCGCATTCGACACATGACGATCCACGCAGGCTATCGACCCTCCGTTGATCAAGCTCATGCCGCTCTCGATTCAGTCGACGGCCTGCAAAGATACGTCGGCGATCTCGTTCTGGCCAAGAAGCACAAGTTCCCACGAACGGCGCTTATGATGTTCGGCGAAGATGAGCTCATTCGACGGAACCTCTACACTGCGAAAGTTAAAGCTGCATATCAGGATCAGATAGATAACGATTGGGCCACTAGATTCATCCGTTGGCGAGACTGTCTCGAGCGACTGATCGACGCCGAGCTTTATCCAGCCCGGGATCTCGAAGTAGACGACTTATCCCTGGTCGCAGTAATCCTCCCACCGGGGCGACTGACGTGGGTGCTACACGACGTCAAAGGCCACCGCGCGTGCCGTGCAGCAATCGAGGACGGACAAGTGCCATCCCGCACGCGTTCGTCCTTGACGGCGATGATGAATGAACTCCCGTCGGACTCCTGGCCGGTCTCTACGCTTGTGGATGGTCTCTTTGGGGCCGTACCGGACGAGGACTGGGTAAGTGAACACCGGCGACTGCCACTTGTTGAGGTCATGATTGACGGTAGGGACTTCTACTGATGAGTGCACCCGATCGCGTGTCACGGGATCGCAGAGTTTACTGGTAACACTGCATATTCGGTCACTTCGTGTTCCTAGGCAGAACGCCGTCGAGATCGAGGCCGAAGAGGGCGCTAACAACCTCAGGCGAGGTGGGCGGCCGGGAGAACCCACTCGCGGTCGTCCTTCCATCTCGGAAGGATCAAATCACGTCGGCGCTGTTAGCTGCCTCGACGAACTTGGTCCAGTAAGGAACGTCGACGCTTCTGGGGGAGAGGCGAAGATTTCCGTCCCTAGCCATCTCGTTCGCGAGATACTCGAGGAGATTGGCCCCGTAGAAGATGACATCGGTCTGCCAGACAGAGAACACCGGCGAGCCAGACGGCGAGGGAGCTGCAGGCGTCATCCGGTGGCCGTAGATCGGTATGAGCTGTGGCCACTTTGCCAACTCACGCCGCGTAACCGCCTCGACGTCACTTTCTGCTACCGGCCGATGGCCCCATGAAGCGCCCCAGAATGGCGGGTCCTGGCGAAGTGCGTCGAAGACCATCCCGCGGGCCGGCCAGTCGAGCATCTGACGCAGATGCGCTTCATCGCCATTGCGCCAGTCGGGCCAACGGTCTCCGACGGGCAAAGCGGTCGCAAGCAGACTTCGGTGGTCGGGGCTGAACCTGAACCCATGCTGCTCTGTGACTGCGTCGAACTCGGCGTCAGTGAGGCCAGGAGCGAGTTCGACTCCCGCAGTCCGAAGGATGACCGCCGCTTTCTCACCAACATCGCTAATCTCGTCCACGTGACCGAGTCTCCCAGGTCACCGGTGCGCGCGACGGGCAACGCGAAACGTGTCTTGCGCGTCTCATCTGATGCATCAATGATTCATCCGATGCATCCTCGACGCCAACCCGCAGGTCATCGAGTTGTAACCGAAAGTAATTGCACTAGGCCATCAAGCATGAGCCTCGCGTCGTCGCCGATTCCGGATCTTCGATTGCTGCTGTTCGACAGCGGTATTCACGACCGTTCCCTGACGCCAGTAGGTGTGGCCGGCCTGATGCATCTGATGGAATATGCAGTACTTTACTTGACATAATATCTGTTATCGGCATTCGAAAACAGCTGGGGGAGAACACCTATCATGGTTATGTGACATAAGGTAATTCCAGCTTTCACGCGCCGTCGGTGGCGGCGGATCAGGTTTGGGTGGCGCTGATGTAGAGCGTTCGGGGGTCGCGTGCTGGGTCCCATGTCGCCGTGAGGTAGTTGGTGGACTGCCACCGTTGGGATTTCACGAGCGTGGGGCTGGGTGCCGGTCCATGCCGGGTGCTGCTTCTCACGCTGAGGTCCTCCGGAGCGATCGGTGTCGGCGGGGGGAACTTCGATCGGTCAAGGATTTGGGCCAGCCGATCAGCGGACGGTGTGACGATGACCAGGTATGCGCTGGAGTCGGGGAACGCGCTGAACACCTCGCCGTAGACGACGTCGTCGCCGTCGACGAGGACGAGCCCGATCCCCTCAGCTAGACCCTTGGCGTCATCGGCCGACTCGTAGGTGTGCGGGGTCATCCCCCTGTCGATCCACTCGAACAGCGCCCACCTCAGCCCGGCCAGGCCCGCGGCAGCACCAATGACGACGATCAGTACTGCTGCCACGCCTTTCCACCAGCCGAAGTGGCCGACAGGTGGGTCGTGACGAGACTGTCGATCGGTCGTTTCATCCATCCCGGGGCTCCTGAACGGTTAGCGGGCGAGGTTCCAGATTAAGCGCCCATCCTGGGTGGCGGGCTGCCAACCCAGGAAAGTAGTGCGTTGGGTCAGGGCGTCGATGAGTTCGTCGAGCAACGTGGTGAGGTCGTCCCAGGTGGGTGTCTCGTCGTCGTTGTCGACTTTGTCGAACTCGCGGATGAGCCCGCGGCGATTGCTGGTACGCAGGTCGACGACGAGCATGGTGGCGTCGCGTTCGGCGATGGGCAGGTACTCCGGGATGAACGTGTAGGCGGTGGCGGAATAGCTACCGGGCTGTGGTTGCCAGGCCTCCAGTGAGCGGGTTCGCACGCGCGCGGCGGCACTCGCGCCTTCCAGCGTTCTTACGCTTCGCCGCAGGTGAATTCGGCGTCGCGCAGGAAGCCCGGGGTGATTGCGAGACTCGTGTGGTTGGCGGCCATCGCCAGAGCCCATCAATGATGTGGTGCAGCCCGTCGTCGCCGGTGCCGTCTTCGTAGGGATGGGGCTCAAGGCCGGCGGTCTGCATGAGCGCGGGCCAGTCGCCGGCGTTCGGGTCGCTGGTACGCCGAACGCAGCGGGTCGAAGCTGGTGACCTGGGTGCCGTCTCGCCAGATCGTGAACACGCTGAGCGCCTAGACATCTCGGGACAGCGACACGATCTCGCGGCCGCGCGACAGTTCAGCCATATCGGTGTCGCTGCCGACCGCCAGGCTGGTCGGCGCCACGGTGATCGTCCAGGTGCCGAGCTGTGCGGCTCCGATGACCCGGAAGTGGTCCCAGCTGGTTTCGTTGACACCGTCGAGGCCCGCCGTGTTCGGCAGCGAGCGAGTGGTCAGCGCCGCGATCACTTCTCGAGGGTCAGCGTTGCTGATATAGGCCATGCTGAATGCGTTGGTCGTCCAGGGGTAGTCGATCGCGAGCCATCCGAAGTCGCGGTAGGTGTACGCCATGCGCCGATCCTGACACGCTCGGTGGTCTCGCCCCTGCCACGTGTGCGGCGCATAGAGTCGGGTGGTTGTTCCCGCCGCGGCTTCGGGTGCTCGTCGCGCGACTTCTATCAGGGGAGAGAGATGGCACGCTTCGGTCGAGTTCGTTCGGGTGTGGTGGCCCTGGCGGTGGCGTTGTGTGCCGGGATGCTGGCCCCGGCATGCGGGTTTCAGGAACCGCCGTACCGCAAGACCATCGACGCAAACGATGCTACTGAGCGCATCGAACGACGGGGTATGCACGCCCCCGACGGTTTCGAGTTCGCTCAGGGCTTGGTGTGGCCAGTGGATTCAGTCGGCTCCTCAGCGTTCGCCATCCGGTACGACGGGCCTGCCGATCAGTTCCGGACGTTGCGGGCGGCCGACGTCAGTGGCGTGTTGTCCGAGTTCGAGGATCTGCCGTGCGCGTCTATCCCCTCACCGTGGGCCGGTCAAAATCTCACCGAGGTTGGTTTGACCTGCCCCGCCGGTGGTGGCGCGCGGATTAGCCGCTCCGAGGGTGCCCGCAGTCCCGACCAATCTCTGAACCAGGCTGAACGGGCAGTCGTTCTGAACTTCACCCCGTCGCACACACAGCTGTTCGTGGTCTACAGCGGGACGTAGCCGAGCCGCCAGTGCGCAGTCCGGCGACTCGGCTGCTGACTTGCTAGCGCGGGCCTTCCCACGCGATCTGGCTGCCGTGTCCGAAGATCAGGCGACGGACGTTCGAGCCGAGTCATGTTTGACGGCCCGCAAGCGGGGCGCTCACCCACTCAGGACTACGGCCCTTCAAAGAGGTCGTCGGGTAACTTAATGTCGGCGTCTAAGGTGGTCAATTCGTAGGTTGTGCTGTCTCGCTGCCACCGGACAGCTATGCCCGTTGCGGCATCGAATGCGATCCTACTGGGGTTGCGATGCTCGTCCTTGACGGCAAACTCCCAGGCTGGCCGGCTCGCGACGGTCACCGGGGTCCCTTTCTCCCACGGCACTGTTGGGGCGGTGTGGCGACCGAATGTCCAATTATCGAGAATCTGTAGCAGCAGCATAGGGTGCAGGCCTTCTGTGTGCCTACTGCCAGGCTCGTCGGTCAGCTCCCCATCAACCCGGAACCAGTTCTCGCCGCGTCGTCCCACGATGCGGCATACACCCGCCTCATCAGCTATCCGCCAGGCTCGCTTGTGCTTACGCCAGAATTCAACGGTCCTCGTCGCGTCAATATCGTGGTCAGACTCGATCAAGGTCCCGTGAATCGGCAGTTTATGCGAAGAGGTGTGCAACTTCATGACCTGCTCCCAGGTGGGTACCTCGTCAACTTGGGCGCGGGAAGGCTCGTCAGTTGCGGGGCCGTGTCCCGCCGTAGCTGCGTTGACCGGCACGACGGCAACGGTGAAGCTCGCCTTGACGAGTAGCCGAGGGGTAACTGCGACACCGGTGAGCTGTTCAGCCAGAGCGAAGGCGCCCTCCACATGATGAGAGTTCGTGCGGCCTTCGGGTGGTGGACCGTTTAACTCGATACCACCAACTTCGTTGATCAGCTCGACGATACGAGGGTCAAGCCCCTGGAAGTGGTGTAACTGAATGGTGATCCTTCGTGGGTGGTCAGGCGGGTAGTTGCATCAGGTCATCGGTGCTCACCTCCGTCGGCGAGCTGGTGGCGGGGTCGGTGGTCAGGGTGAGTCGGCAGCGGCTGAGGACTTCGAGACCGAGGTAGCGGCGGCCTTCGGCCCATTCGTCGGTCTGCTCGGCCAGGACGGCGCCGATGAGGCGAACGATGGCATCCCGGTTCGGGAAGATCCCGACCACGTCGGTGCGGCGTCGGATCTCCCGGTTGAGCCGCTCGGTGGGGTTGTTGGACCAGATCTGCCGCCACACATCGTCGGGGAACGCGATAAACGCCAGCAGGTCCTCGCGGGCATCGCCGAGGTGGTCAGCAACCTCGGGCAGTCTGCCTTCGGTGTAGTCCAAGAGCCGGTCGAACTGGGCATTGACAGCCTCGGCGGTGGGCTGGTCGTAGACGCTATGCAGCATCGCCTTCACGGCCGGCCACATCGACTTGGGGCACGCGGCCATGAGGTTTGCGGCGTAGTGGGTGCGACAGCGCTGCCAGGCGGCCCCGGGCAGGTTCGCCGCGATCGCCTCGATCAGCCCGGCGTGGGCATCGGAGGTCACCAGCCGGACTCCGCCCAGGCCACGGGCCACCAGGTCGGCGAAGAAGGTGTTCCACGAGGCCTTCGTCTCGCTGGTGGCGACTTGCATGCCCAGGACCTCGCGGTGGCCGTCACCGTTGACCCCGGTGGCCAGCAGCACCGAGGCTTTGACGACCTGCTTGTTCTCCCGGACCTTGATCGTCAGCGCATCGGCGGTGACGAACGTGAACGGTCCGGCCTCGTCCAGGCGCCGGTGCCGGAACGCCGCGACCTGCTCATCGAGGTCTTCGGCCATGCGGGAGACCTGGGACTTGGACAGCGAGTCGATGCCGAGAGTTTTGACCAGCTTGTCCATCCGGCGGGTGGAGACCCCGGCCAGGTAGCAGTCCGCCACGACGGTGATCAGCGCGGATTCGGCCCGCTTGCGACGCTCGAGCAGCCACTCGGGAAAGTAGGAGCCCGAGCGGAGCTTGGGGATGGCGACGTCGACGGTGCCGACCCGGGTATCCAGGGGCCGGTGGCGATAACCGTTGCGGTAGTTGGTGCGCTCTGACGAGCGGGCGTTCCACTCGGCGCCGCACACGGCGTCGGCGTCCGCGGACAGCAGGGCGTTGATCATGGTCTGCAGCAGCTCGCGCATCAGATCCGGTGACGCGTCGGTCAGGGCTTGGCTAAGCAGGCCTGCAGGGTCGACAATATGGGGTGCGGTCATCGTGATGACTCCGTTCGAGGATTCGGTAGAAGGTTGACTCGAAGGATCACACGGTGGCCGCTCTACATCCGTACACAACACGGAATCGCAGACGATCTCGGCCACCGAGTTACACCACTCTATGGGGCACTACTCGATACGAGCCACCCCGGCCGCAGACCCTTGATATGCCGCCCCTTCTCCTACTAACTCCCACACCGGATTGGATGGGCTGAAGAGAACCTGCCTCACACCGTCACGCCACCACACAAAGTAGTTGTCACCGTTGATATTCTGAGACTGTGAGACGACCTCGTGGTTAGCCGTCAATGACGCCATAGCCGAATCTGTGGTTCCGATATAACCATTGTCTTGGATCATGAGGCTCCAACCGTTCCCCGCGTTTGCGACAGCAACGACTTGGTGCTCGGTCACGGAAAGTTGCTGATCCTTCGCGAGGTCCCCGCCTTCGTAGAAGGCGTCGTCTGCACCGACTGCTACAGGCCGGTCCTGGCGAGCGTGCAGGCTCGTCAAAACCTGATCGGGTTCGATCGCGCTGATCAGAGTGATGCAGTATGCGTTCTGAATCCAAGCTTCTTCTCTGATCCACGCATAGTCACGGTAGGTCGCCACGCATACTGTCTACACCTGGTTGTGGTGGTTGACGACCGCCATCGGTGTCGTCGTCGGCGTTCTGTGGCAGCGCGATGCTCTAGGGTCGCCTGGCCACGGTGAGCGGATATACGCGCACGGTGAAGCCTCGAACTCGGACAACAGGGCGTGACCGACTCCTGCTCGAGGTCCCACCGGCCGTCAGAAGAGAGGCATTTACGGACCGTGGGCCGTGAGCTGCCGAAACGTCATAAGGTACATTATCGGCACTTGAAAGTGTCTGGGGGAGACTGACTTTGAAGCACGCGTGACATACGTCGTGAGAGCAGGTTCATCGGTGAGTGGCGTATGCCGCTAGTCCTTCCTGCCGCAGTAGGCTGCTCGGCGTTAGTCGGGTACGTCGAGCGATACCCATAGCGGCGTTCCGATTACATAAGTCGACAACTCATCGCTGCCTGGGCCATCCGACACATCGACAACACGGTGGACCCTGGCCAAGTAACTGAGTTGGAATTCGTGTATCGCGAATTCGTTGTGCAAGCAGTGAAATCCGTAGCGGAAGTGTAACCATGAGTCAATCCGCTCACGATCGATAAAATCGCCTGCTGCACTGAGTAATGCGACTGCAGCCGAGGGTTCAGACATGCAAGCAGTTACGTCTGTCGTGGGCACAGAGCGGTCCAACATGTGAGATGCAGAGCCCACCAGGCACAGTCCGTGGTACAACGTCCGACCAATAAATACCGCCGCGTCCGCTGCCATGTTGCCCTGCGCTACTTGAACTCCGTATCCCAGCGAAGCTGTGCCGGCGATGTAATGACCTGGCTTGAGATCGTCGTCTGCGGCATTACGCACATTGTACGACTCTCGAATTGCCTGATCGAGCGCACCCGCGAGTTCGACGATGTGCGGGCCTGGTGCGTCGGCCAAACCCACACCTGCGCCGACATTCATAACCTTCACATCGATCGATTTGATCTGCTTGAGAATACTCTGAGACAGTTGGGGTGCAAGGCGATCGACTTTCTGACGCGACACGTAGATGTAATCACGAGGACCTGACTGAGCCACCCACGCCTCCTAACGTTCGAATCTGTGGTCGAATTTGGCAGAAGTGTTTAGTGATCAGGCGGCACCACAGCAGATCGTTCGAACGGACGGACATAGCCAAACGAGAAGGAGCCACAGGGCTGTCGGTGAGGCAGTCTTTAGCCCCGCGTGACTCAGATCTACTCCGCCGATGCTAGGACTCTTCATCGGTTCCTCGATCGGACTGAGTAGACGCCTGTCACGTTCGGCCGCCGAGGCGGCCGAGGTCTTCGAGCTCACGAAGTCGACCTGCACGATCACGGCCTCCGACTAGCCCGTACTGGCGAGCCAGCGTGATTCCGTCAGGATGGTTTTTCAGCAGCCGGGCGTAGTCGTCCCAGCTCAGTTCCCCTCGCCGCCTGGCCGCGTCTATCTCTTCAATGGGCGTTGCACTCATACGGTGCCTCTTCTTCGCGATCGGATCAGACAAGTTTCGCTCAGTTCGAGTCGCTAGATGATCAGTTTCGTGGTATTAGTTCATATTCGCAGGGTGAGGCGCCCGCAGTAGGCGACTGGTAACCCTGCATTTGGATCGTGTGCCGGCTAGTTGATCAGGGCGAACGCTGCGTTCCGTGCCTCGCGAAGTGCGCGGTCGTGTAGTTCTGGATGGTGACCCGCTCGAAGACGAACTGCTGAAGAATTGCGGCGCTGGTGGTTTCTCCCTCGAGAGGGGATGACTCTGCCGCCAGTCGCCGAGCGCGAGTAGGTCGACACCGAGGGCTTGCCGAGGATGTTCGCGCGCTTCGTTGATGTCGTTGCGCACAGCCTCCAGCTCGCGGCCGAGGCGATCCACCAGACGGAGGGCGCGCCGCAGGTGGTGATCGCGTTGCTCTTCGAGAAGCGTCACGCACTGCGCCCAAGTGGCTACGGCGGCGACGGGGAAGTAGATGTGCCCCGCGCGAATTCGCTGTGCGTGCGGCGAAAGGTCGTCGCCGACCATTCGTCGCAGCACGTCGAGCGCGATGCCGGACTGTGCAGACACTTCGGAGAGCTTCAACAACTCAGCGGTTCGCTCGGACTCATCCATACCTAGCTTTTTCCATGATCGCGGTCACGCACGGTCCTTCCAGCGTTCGTTTGCCGATCGCCGGGTCATGCCGGTGGCCGCGTCGATGTTGGCCCAGGACCGGCCCAGTCGGCGGGCCTTGGCCACCGCGGCGTCGAGCTGAGGGTCGGCGTCTTTGCGGGCGGTGACTGCGGCCCGGAGCTCGTCGTCGACGTCGATCGGGTCGAGATGTTCACCGACATAAGCGCGACAGTTCAGCTATATCGGTGTCGCTGCCGACGGCTGGTCGGCAGACGCGTCTTCTCTGGTCAAGTGGACGTCGGCGGGGCATACGATCGTGTCGTGACCCGTCTTCAACGCCATTGGGAAGTCCGTTCGTCTATTTCTGGTCGATGGAACAGCCGGAGGCCTTACGACCGCTGAGATCATGAACTGGACTGGCCACGTGATCGTTGCTGCTCGTACCGATCTCCCGGAACTTCTCCGACGAGACGAGACCCAACGCACGGGCGTGTACTTCTTGCTCGGCGACGACACCGAGGGAACGGGCACCCCGTCGGCCTATATAGGGGAAGCTATCTCCTGCTTTAACACGCGGAAGATGCTAGAGCATTCGCCAGGGCGGCCGACGGCGAGCCGGGCTGCTGTGCGCTTTCCGACGGAGCTGAAGGTGAGGATAGTCTCACTATCTTGTGTGATAGTTCGAACGGTTGCTTTACGCCGGTGTCTTCAGATCATCGCCGCGATCGATTGCTTCAGCCACAACTCGAGCTCGCCGGTACGCCCGACGAAATACCGGGTAGGCGTGTGCGGATGGAGTGACCATGTTTGACGTGTCTACGACTGCCCAGTGCTCAAGACGCCATCCCTGAGTCTCGATCTCGGCGATGCTAGCCGCGAAGGTCGATTGTCAAGTATCAGCGGCGTGAAGATGGTGGCGCCGGACGCGTAGGCCCTGGCCGCGGCATCAGACAGCAGCTTGATGGACATTTTGGGAGGGTACACCGTGAGTGTTCTCGCAGCTGACCAGTCCGGACAACCTACGCGGCGTCGATCCTGCTGAGCTTCGACGACCTGACCGCCGCCGAGATCGCCCTTCGATCCGACGACAGCTTTCGGGGCCTGGTAGCGACGCATGTTGAGGAAGTGGTCGACGTGCTCGATGTCGACGGGGCACTGCTCGACGCCCGCACCGCAGGCGGCACAGCTCCACTGAGACGCGCACGCCATGGGCGTGCCTCCTCGGATTTGGGAGGGCAACAGTGCACTCAGCGGCGTCGCCCGCCCCAGCGCAGGAGTTCAACGTCGAAGCTAGAAGACCTGCGGCATCTCGCCACAACCGGCCTGAGCTAACGGCCGACCAGGCTATGTGTTCAGGTGTGTGTTCATCACTTTGTGCTACCATGTGTTCATCCCTACGAGGAGGGTGCGATGATTCGAACGCTTAGACCGGTAAGCGACCCGCTGGGGTCGTACCTGCGAGTCGGCCGAAACGACCACACTTTCCTAGCTCAAATGCTGGTCGAAGGACAACACACGGGGAGCGGTTTGATCGCCGATCCTGCGTATTACGAGCGGCATAAAGAACTGTGGGTTGAGGCGAGGCAACGCGGTGTAGAGACCGTGCTGGATCCTCGTTCGCTCGACCTTTCGACGCCAGGAGGGATGCTTAGGGGCGGTGTTCACGAGCTGCCCTGGGCTTTTAATGCGCCGCACCTGCCCGAGACGCTCTACGGTCAGGCTGGCGCTGATCTATGTGCGCAACTGGTCGACATGGTCGGGGTCGCGGACCATTCGGCGGTACTAGCTCCGACTCATTTCCTTGTATCCGCAGACGATCCATGGCTCGATATCGACGCAGATCTCACTGCCGAGTTACGGGTCGCATTGGATGCCAACGGTCTCGCGAGCGTCCCGATTTACTATCCGCTCATCGCAAAAAGTAACGACTTCTATGACACTGACTGGCGGGAAAAGATCATGGAGCATCTTCGCCGCTTACCCATTGATGCGGTGTGGCTCCGAATTCATCCTTTCGGCACATCGACATCAGGGCCAGTTGCCTTGAAGCGCTATCTTGCCGCATGCCGCCACATGCACGAGCTTGGTCGCCCTCTGGTGGGTGAGCACACGGGCGCTATCGGCGTAGGCCTGATGGCGTTTGGCGCCCTCGGGGGCATCGAATCCGGCGTGACGGTCAACGAGGGCACAGATTTGTCCAGATGGCTGCGGCTGCCAAAAAAATCCGGTGGCGGTGGCGGTGAGTCGCGCATCTACTTGCACCAGATTGGCGCGTTCCTCGAGCTAAGCAAAGCCCAAACGCTGCTCAATCGGCCAGGCATGAAAGCGGCCCACTCATGTCTTGACACCTCCTGCTGTCGACGCGGCTGGAAGGACACCCCAGGCAGGTATCGGGAGCACTTTGTTACACAGCGTGCGCAAGAGGTCGCGTCTTTGTCGAACACCCCGGACACACTCCGCGCAGGCTCGTACCTCGAGGGATTTCTCAGACCGGCATCCGACAAGGCGGTTCGTGCTGCTGAAGTGGAGCCTGCGCTCGCTACGACCCGCCGACGTCTGGACAGTTGGCGTGGGACCTTCGGGGCCGATCTGACCGACAACCCGGCTCACAGTTTCAGCCCCCCCGCGGCCGGCAAACGGGTGCGGAGATCCGCATGACTACAGGAACAATCAGTACACAGGAGGAGCAATGACGGGCGCCATCGCCCAGCGGTTGGACTCAATCAAAAGCCATGGCGGAGTCCGGTCTCGAGAGATTGCGGAGCTGCTTGCCACGACGCCCCAGACGGTATCGAGATGGCAGCAGGGGCGGGTCGACCCGCAACCCGCCAAACTCCACCAGTTGCTTGCGCTGGAATGGCTCATCAATCAACTCGCCGAGTTCTACGAGCCGGAGGACGCCAGGTTGTGGCTGTACAGCCCCCACAAGCTGTTGTCCGGGGTGCGCCCTGCCGAAAAGATTGCTGAGGGTGACATCGATGCCGTTTTGGCTCTTATTGACCAGCTTCGTGATGGTGCGTACGTCTGACCGATGACGATCCACGATCCCAGCCTTCTCGATGCAATCGAACAACTCGGCTCTGAATCCTTGACCAATGTGACGTTATGGCGTCACATGTTCAACGACAATCCTCCCGAGTTGTCGAATACACGAGGAGCACGTTGGAACCCGCCAGGCCTGGCCGCGATTTATACCTCAAGCGAGAGGGATACCGCCGTCGCAGAGGGCCAGCACGCCATCGACTCACAGCCCCTGCGCCCGCGGGCCCGGAGATTTGTGTACGAACTTCGCGCGAGCGCATCCAAGGCGCTGCGGATAACACCCGCCGACTTCGATGCGCTAGGCCTGACGCAACAAGACCTAGACGGCGCCGACTTCAGCGGATGTCAAAGGATTGGCGAGCACGCAGCTTTCCTGGGATTCGATGCCCTGATCGTTCCGAGTGCGCGATCTGACGGCACAAACGTGGTCATCTTCATCAACGAACTGAGCGCCGACGCCGCCCTTGAACGAGCGGCACCTCCAGAAGAGATCACGTAGATGCCCCGACCGCTCAGTCATAGAGACCGCCAGCACGGGCTCGAAAGGCTCCGAACCTGGTCTGAGCTTCAGGGTTCTATCTACCTGACATAAGGTAGATTCGGCATTTGAAATCGGCTGCAGGAGAGACGGATTCGTCGGCTTCTGACATAGTCATTCGTCACGTGAAGGATCGCATAGAGCATTCGTGTCTCGGGTTCGGTAGCTTCCGCCCAGAATTCGATGGCTGAAAGCTGCGCGGGCGCCGACAATGCGCGGATGGAACCCGACAACTACGCAGACGACTGGACACCAACAGCCGCGGACGGTCCTCTCGATCTGGTGGTCGATGGTGAGCTGTGGCAAGTCACCACGCCGTGAATGACAGATCACTGTAGGCGTGCATCGCACCCGATCCCTACGCGCGCTGTCGGGGAGGATCGGTGGGGAGTTCGTTGCTTGAGACGGGGACGTTCGCTACGTTCGCGGGACAGTCGCCGGATCGTGCCGATGCTTAGGGAAGGGGCCACGATGGCTGATCATGAGGTGAGGTTTAGCGCCAGTAATGTGCGCGTCGCGGGGATCGACTTCGAGTTCGATGTCAAGATCGATGGAAAGACCCGCGGCACGTTGTACGTCTCCGAAGGCAACCTGCAGTGGCGGCCGAAGAACGCTCGCAAGTTCGGGTCCATCCCGATTGCGTGGAAGGAATTCGCCGAGTGGGCCGAAAGTTAGCGGCGGAATCGGTGCGATGATCTCCACAACGCCTGCCGTTCACTTGTGTCTGGTGCGTCCGTGGCAGCAGGCCGTCGACTGCTTTTTCCCCGGCGATGACGATGACCCCGAAATCGACGATTTGACGTGGCAGACTCCCCCGGCGTTTGCCGCCGGCGACATCATGGTCTACGTAGCCGATGCGCCCAGCCCTGCGATCATCCAGGTGGAGACGCTGTCCAGCGGCTCGGAGGGCGAAGGTATCAGCGCTAGCCCCGAATCAGAATGGGGACCCTACGTCGGTGGACTGTCCTTGCGAGCGATCGAACGGCGGCTACACGACCTCCTGCCGGCGGCGCCGGCGACGCTCACCGAGCCGCTTGCCCAACGTTTCCTGGTCGCGCTCGAGGCCGAGGCGTCTGACCCCACGCCGTGGCGCGACGTCGATGACTCGTGGTGCCGATTGGGACATAGCGACGATCCGCCGCCCGCTCCCCCGTTCGGACCGCACGAATGTGTAGGGTGCGGCAGCGAATTCACTCCTGAGCGGGTGGCCGAGACCCACTACGGCAGCGGCGACGATCCCGCGTTCACCGACAGCTCGGCCTTTGCCGTCTGCCCCGACTGCCACGACCGTCTCCACCAACCACTCCCCGACACCCTCGCCGCCCTCGTTTTCGAACAACGACCACCGTGCCCCGCGTGTTCAGCCATGCGCACCCTGGAAGTGATGTGGGGAATGCCCCCCGGCCCGCCCGGACCGTGTGTCGTCCTCGCCGGTTGCGATATCACTGGAACTATCCTCGAACTGCGCTGCGCTGCATGTGGATATGAATGGTCAGACGACGACGACCACTACCTCCGCGCCACTGACGCCGGGGGTGGAGACCGAGTCCGAGCTCGGCTCTGCGACTATCCCCCGCACGACTTTCCGCCGTCGCCCCGCCAACAACCTGAGCGCCTCGTGGTCGGGCGTTATCACCCCCACCATGTCGACGGGGCCTGGGAATCAGGCACCCGCCACCTCATCATCGGCGAGGACCGCAAGCACTACCTCGTCGATCCCGCCACCATCCGGTGGCCTGACCCCACCGCCGGCTTCTAAACGTCACCCGCGTCGCGCGTCGAGATCGCCGACGTGCTCGCGACGTCACTCGGTCGCGTCCGTCCCGACCATCGATGACCAGGTGTGCGCCCATGCTCGGCCGCTGCGGCGTGCAGCCAGTACCGTCGGTGCATGGCCTACACCGCCGAACAGTTGCTTGCACTGCTCGCCGCGTGCGAGCAGTTTCGTGGCTCTCTAGCGCTGCCGGGTTACAGCGACGGTCTGGCGCTCTGCGTGATTGACTCGGTGCAATCGACCGGCGTCAGCTACTCCAGCGTCGAGAAGGTGGTGGCCCGCTACCGGTCGTATCGCCGCGAGCAAGGTGGCGACCCGAACCCGACGGCATCCCCGGGTTGTTGGCCACCTCCGCCGACCTAGGAGACTGCTGAAATAGTCGGTGTCGTTTCGGTGTGGGGTGAGCGGGTTTGCCTGGTGGGCTGGGATCCTGGTGGGTATGCAGGGTGAGCCGGATCGTCAGGGTGAGTTTCTGGATGTGAACTCGGTCGTCGGGCATTTGCTGGCCGAGGGCAGTGTGTTCGCGTTTTTGGCTGCTCATCGCGAGCAGTTGTTTCCTGCGGAGATGTTCGCGGACCTGTTTCCCAGCGGCCGGGGCCGTCCGTCGATCCCGCCGGCCACGATGGCGTCGGTGATCGTGCTGCAAACGCTGCAGGGTTTGTCCGATCGCGAAGCCGCTGATGCGGTCACTTTCGATCTGCGGTGGAAAGCGGCGTGTGGATTCGTGTTGGGTAACAAAGGTTTTCATCCGTCGACTCTGACGTACTGGCGTCGGCGACTGGCAGCCAGCGATCGGCCGCACCGCATTTTCGAGGTGGTACGCGAGGTCATCACCACCACCGGGGTGCTCGCGGGTAAGAGTCGTCGAGCGCTGGATTCGACGATCTTCGATGACGCGGTGGCCCGCCAGGACGCCATCACCCAGGTGATCGCGGCGATCCGGCGGGTCGCCCGAGAGGTCGACGGTGGTGCGGTGGTGGTCGAGCAGCACGCGACTCGTCTGGCCGCGTTGACCGGCGGCGGCTATGACCGGCCCGGCAAGCCGCGGATCGCCTGGGATGATGAGTGTGCTCAACAGGACCTGATCAGCGCCCTTGTCGAAGATGGGTTGGCCGTGCTCGACGGTCTGGACCTCGAGGCCATCGACAAGGAACCGAGTAACCAGGCCCAGGCGCAGGCGGTGGCATTGCTGGCATTGGTGACCGGCCAGGATGTGGAACCGGCACCAGGTTCTGATGGCACCGACGGACGCTGGCGCATCGCGCCCCGGACCGCCCCGGACCGGGTGATCTCCACCGTCGATACCGACACCCGGCACGCCCACAAAACCCGGGCACGCCAGCAGGACGGGTTCAAGGGCCACATCGTCAATGAACCGGAGACCGGGTTGGTCACCGCGATCGAGATGACCAAAGCCGCTGGTCCGGACACTTTGAATCGCCCCGGGTTTGCTGGGGGCTCGTTTACTTGGTTCCAGCGACTGCCGGGACCGGGTTCTCACGGTAGCTGGTGACTGTGTGGGTCGACCAGTAGGTGGTCTCGTACTCGACGGGTGGGACGTGCCCGATCTCGCCGTGCAGGCGGCGGTGGTTGAACCAGTCGATGTACTCGGCGACGGCGATCTCGACCTCGCCGACACCGCCCCAGCCACCGCGAGGGCGCATGACTGGGTTACGGATACACTCGGCCTTGAACAACGAGTTGAACGCCTCGGCCATCGCATTGTCGTACGAATCACCCTTGGAGCCAACAGAAGTCACTGCGTCTGCTTCGGCGAGACGTTCGGTGTAGCGGATGGCTCGATACTGGGCGGGTTCAATCGGTCCATGCAACACCGGGTTGTTGTAGTGAGTGTAACTGTCCTTCAAAGACTTCGGCGGGGGTCTTCCAGCCGAGGGCCTTTCGGGGACGGTTGTTGAGGGTGTATGCGATGGCCTCGAGGTCGTTTGCAGACCACCGTGACAGGTCAGTTCCCTTCGGAAAATATTGGCGCAGCAGCCCATTAGTGTTCTCGTTGGACGGTCGCTGCCACGGTGAATGCGGATCGGCGAAGAACACCTGCGTTCCGGTATCCATCGCGAACTGGGCATGAGCGGACAGTTCCTTACCGCGATCCCACGTTAACGTCTTGCGCAACTGCTGCGGCAGCGCCGCTATCGACGCCGTCAGTGCCGCGTTCATCGCGATGGCGCCGTAGCCACCGAGTGCCGGCCCGTTCTTCACCCGCGGTTGCTCACCCCACCCTTGCAAGCGTGGGAGATGGACTAGAATCGTTGCGCGACTGCGCCGTTCGACAACAGTACCGATCGCCGACCGACCCACACCGATGATGAGATCACCCTCCCAGTGGCCGGGGACAGCACGGTCGTGAGCCTCAGGCGGACGCTGGCTGAGGACGACATCGGAGGTGACGTGACCCTGCGGCTTGTTGCGTGAGCGAGCACGGGGCTCCCGCAATGCCCGCCCGGTCCGCAGGCACGCCACCAACTCGCGTTTGAGCGCGCCACGGCCCTCGATGAACAGGGATTGATAGATTGCCTCATGACTGATGCGCATGGATTCATCATCGGGGAAATCGACCCGCAGGCGCTGGGAGATCTGCTCCGGACTCCATGCCAGAGACCACCGCCGGTCGGCCCGGTGCGGCTTGTTGAGCCCCTTCCACGGCGGCGGCGTGGGGCCGGCGACGATCGTGCCGTCGGGGCTACGGACAGTGCCCGCCAACCGCTCCTGCACGTACTCCCGCAACTCGACGTTGGCCACGAGTTTCGCTGTTTTCGGGCGCTTGGCGGCCTGCTGGGCTTTCCACTGCGCCACCGAGGCTCGATACTCACGTTTCCCACTCCTGGTCGCGGAGTTGCGGCGCAACTCACGCGAAATCGTTGCCGGACTGCGTCCGATCTGCCGAGCAATCTCTCTCACACCACACTGTTGGGCGCGGAGCAGCGCGATCTCTTCCCGTTCAGCGAACGACAGGTAACGACCCGCCGGCTCGTCCAGACTCAGTGGCGTCATTCCGCCAGCGTGGCGGAACCACCGCGACCCCACCGGCACCGACACGCCGACCGCCACCGACGCCTCCGCCGTGCTCATCCCCGTCGCGATCAACCCCCAAAACTGACGTTGCACCGCCCGCGACGGCTCGGGCCGGCCCGGCGAACGCATCGCCGGCCGCAACGCACGATCAGCTCGCCCCTGCCGACGAACCCCCGTGGGCGCATCGCTGGTCTTCTTGCTCCAGTCTGCTGTAGCCAAAGCCAACACCTCCACGATCAAGGTGTTGCGACGACCAGTTGAATTCACCCTGCACTCCGCGGTCGGAGTGGTGAATCAGCCCGGCCACGCCCTGGCCGGCACGCGACCGCGCCCACAACCCCATATCCAAGGCGTCGAGCGCGAGGTCGGTGTGCATGGTGGTCGAGACCTGCCAGCCCACGACCATCCTTGAGAAGACGTCGAGGATGAACGCGGCATACACCCACCCCGAGTGTGTGCGGATGTAGGTCAGGTCCGCCACCCACAGCGCGTTGGGCGCCGCCGCGGTGAACTGCCGTTCGACACGATCGGCCGGCTGCGGAGTTTCGGCCCCCTCGCTGTGCGTGGTCTTCCGCGTCTTGGATCTCGTTATCCCCTGCAGCCCATCAGCTTTCATCAACCGCTCGACGGTGCACCGGGCCACGCCGATACCCTTTCTGCGTAGTTCGGCGTGGACTTTGCGGGCACCGTAGACGCCGAGATTGTCGGCATGCACGGTGCGGATCTCACCGAGGATCTCGCGGTCACGGACCACCCGTGGCGCCTCGACTCGTCGAGAGCTCAGATGGGCTCGGACTGTGGACGGAGCGATCTGGGCGGCCGTGTCGCGCAGGGCCGCGCAGATCGGATCGACTCCGTGTTCGTCGCGGAAAGCGGCGACGAACTCCACGATCAACGCTGTGGGCGGTCGATCTCCGCCGCAAAGAAAGCTGATGCCTGCTTCAAGATGGTGTTCGCCCGCCGCAACTCCCGGTTCTCCCGTTCCAGCTGCGCGATCCGCTCAGCCTCGCTGGTCGTGGTCCCCGGGCGGTCCCCGCCATCGATCTCGGCCTGCTTGACCCAGGTGCGAAGCGCCTCCGGGTGCACACCGAGTTGATCGGCGATCCGTTTGAGCGCCCCTGGTCGCGTGGCTGGGTCCTTGCGGGCCTCCACCGCCATCCGCGTCGCCCGCTCCTTCAGCTCAACGCTGTACTTCCGTGGTGCTGCCATGCTCTCCATCCTTCACAGATTCGAGAGCCTCCGACAAACCCGGGGCGTTTCAAGTACTACTGAGATCGAGACACTGGCGTGAGCAGTCCAGACGCGTATCGCCCGGCGCAGTACATCCGGCGACGTGGTGCAGCCGGTGATGGCAAGAGGGCTGTCAGTCACGAACTGAGAGTGTTCCGATGGCAGTGTCGGTGAAGCGGCTACCCGGTAGAGCGTTCCGATGGTGATGTGCTCGCGCCCTACGAGTGTGGGACCGATCCCGGCCGCTGCGTAGAGCCGCGACCGCCGCTGCGAAGTTAAACGCGGTCCTGCTCTTCCAGCGTCCTGAGGGTGCGCCGGTTGGCGATGGTGTGGTCGCTTCGGAACAGTCCGATGGGCGTAGTCATGATCGCGTCGGCGCCGAGCTCGGTGACGCCGAGAAGCCGGATCAGGGCCGCCCGGGCAGCAGCTTCGCCGTCGGCAGCGGCGACAGCTGTCAGAACCTCGTGAGGTCTGGTCTGCGCGGCGACGACGGCCCGTATGTACTCGAGGCGCTCGGTGTCGTCGTCTGCTGTGTGCCGACGCCGATCGTGAGGCGACGGGGCCGGGCGAATCGGTCCGTCCCATACGAACAGTGTGGTGGGCAGGACCTCCGGTTCGGCGAGGTTGTCGACCACCAGCAGGACCTCGCCGCGGTCGTTCGCCACTCGCACCAGAACGCCGGTGGAGTCGTCGAAGGCTAGGACAACCGCTCCCCCGCTGGATCCGGTGAGTCTGACCGACCAGGCGGGGCGACCGCCGAACTCCGCGAGGCTCGGCGTATCGGCGGCCAGCCCGGCACTCATCTTGTGTAACAGCGAGTCCGGGCCCAATAGCTCGAGCGGGCTGAACCGGGCGTCCAGGAGTGCCATCCGGATGTCGCCGTCGAGCTGCTGCATGTGATCGTCGACGCGCACGACGGTGGTCTGGCCATTCGCGAGGTATATAGGACGGCCGGCTCTTTCGACGCGCCATCGTCCGCCCGGTCCATGCTGAAAGTCGAAGACGATCTCTTCGTCCGGCGACTCGCGGACGGTCAATGTCCCGGTCACATGAACCGATTCGGCGGCAGCGTTGCGACCAGCGAGCTCCACCCACGACGGCGTCTTCATACGTGCAGCCTAGGCCGAGTCGGGCTGACGGCTCCCACGCCCCGCCCGACGGACCGACCGCACCGTGCGACGGTGAGATTTCATCCGGGTGGCACTGGTGGGGGCGGTGGTCAGCTAGTCCGGATTGCTGCTGCGTTGATCAGGCCGGCAGCGTGTCGCCATCACTATGGCGGTGAATATGAACAGGGCTGCATACATTCCACATGAGACACCTACGGCGGTCCGGGTTGTGGTGGCACCAGCGATGAGGGAGCCGATAGCGACCCCTAGAAGACCGGAGAGTTCGAGGCCAGTCGACGCGACTGTGAGGGTCCGTGCGACCGTGGTCGACGTGCTACTCGCCTGCAGCCAGCCGGTGACTGTGGCCAAAACCAAAGTCCCGGAGAACGCCGACCCAAACTCGTAAAGGACGAGCAGCGGATACATGACCGACGTCCACTGCGACGCCGCAAACAGCGATACGGCACTTATGAAGCCGACACCAGCCGAGCCGAGGACAACGGCGCGGGCAGACAAAACAGTTAACGCCTTGCCGACTGCCAGGCCACCGATGATCCCGCCGATCGCACCGATCGCGAAGATGATGCCGACGACCTCGACCGGTACGCCGAGGACTCGGGTGATGTAGATGAGGACTGCCGGAGCGACAACGCTATTGGCGATCGCGAATCCCCACAGGACCCACAGGGGTTGGAACCGTAGCGCGGTCCTGGTGAGAGTGAGAAAGGATGCGGGAGCATCGACCGTGTCGGCCACGGCAACGGCGTCGCCGTGGTGAGCGTGCGATGATTCAGTCGTCGTATCCCACCGGCGGAGCGGCCAAAGTAGGACTGCTGAAACAACATTCGCCGCGGCGTCGAACAACATGATCATGGGGGCCGGCACGAACTTGATGAGGGCCGGGGCACCAGATTGGCCGACGATGCCGGCAGCGCTCGATAGACTGTTCAGCCACCCGATCACAGAGACGCGTTCCTCCGGGCGCACCAGTCTGTTCACTGTTGCGTGTCCACACGTCTGAACCAGACTCTGCGTGAGATCCATCAGTATCACTGCACCGATCAACGTTGTGTACGACAACCACCCACACGCCCAGAGCACGGGCACACCACACGCAGCTGCGGCCGCCAGGATCTGGGCGCGCACCTGTAGGGTTACTTGCCGACGGTGACGGTCCACTCGTGGTGCCATCACTATGCGGGCGGCAAGGCTGACAACGAGCGTCAGCACGAGGATTCCGCCGACCTCGCCCGGGGTCCCCTCGAGTGTCACCACCACAATCAGCGGCAGAATGGTCCCAGAGATCGCCCCGCCGAGATGCGCAACACTGCGCGACGCAAGGTAAGCAGGGACGGCGCTGTGACGCGGCGACGTACCAGTTGCCGAGTTCACCGACCCCACGGTACGACCATTCGACAGGCCAAGCTACGCATTAATCGACGACGTTTACTCCCCGACAACTCCGCGGCTCCAGCGCATGCAGCCCCCGAGATAAAGAACCCGGGCTACGGGCATGGCGGGCGTTGAAACAGAGTGCGATTCTCGAAAGATGACGGATGACGACGGGGTGGTCCCAGAAGATGGCTACGAGCCGTTCGACGAGTCGATGGTGATCGAGTTCCAGTACCAGATCTTTGCCACCCGCGATGAAGCCGAACGCTTCGCTGCCGCACTGCACGACGTGATCGCTCCCATCGTCGGTTCCGTCGGCCGCTGCCAGACGGGCCGGATCGAACTCACGTCGACAGCTAACGGGCAGCACGACGAACGACACTCGGCCTCACGTCGACGACGAAAACCTGGACAGAGTCTGTACGACGTCGAGTTCGCTGTCCGCGGCAGCGGTGACAGCAACTGGCTCAGCCACTCGATCTTTCACGCCGTCCATGCAGCACGCCTCAACTGGGAACAGATGACAGAGGGGCTGCGGCAAGGCGCCGACCTCGCCGCGGCGCTACACAAGTACCCTCAGCTCGCAATCGACGCAGATGAGGCGAACAATCACCCCCCTTCTCATGACGACCCCACGGTCAATCCACCGCGTTACCTCTAATGGTGGAGCAGCAGCACGAAGGCTCACCTGCCAGAACTTCATAGCGCAGCGTTATCGGCACTCAAAACCGCCCGGGGACACACACTTTCAGTGCTTAGCCGACATAAGTTGTCGAGCACTCTCAGGGGGAGTATCAGATTAACGGTGTAAGTGGCGTTTTCGGTTAGTTGTCTTCGCTGGCCGGCATGCGGTCGGCGAAGGTGATGGCGAATGCGTTGAGTGCTGGTTTCCACCGCATTGTCCATCGTTTCTGTCCGGTGCCGGTCGGATCGAGCGACCGGGTCACCAGGTACAGGCACTTTAGCGCCGACTGCTCGTTCGGGAAATGCCCACGAGCCCGCACTGCGCGCCGGTAGCGGGCGTTGAGTGACTCGATCGCATTCGTCGAGCAGATCACCTTACGGACCTCGATGTCGTAGTCGAGGAACGGTATGAATTCTTGCCATGCGTTGCGCCACAACCGGATAGCTGCCGGGTACCGGTGCCCCCACTCGGCGTCGAACGCATCCAACGCCTCGGCCGCGGCTGCAGCGGTGGGGGCGGTGTAGATCGGTTTGATCGCCTTGGCGATAGCATCGCGGTGCTGGCGGCCGGCATAGCGGAATGTGCCCCGGATCAGATGGATGACACACGTCTGCACCACCGTGTCGGGAAAGACCGCCCCGACCGATTGCGGCAGGCCTTTTAGCCCGTCGCAGACGAGGAAGAAGATGTCGGCTACACCCCGGTTCTTCAGCTCGGTAAGCACCGCCAGCCAGTACTTTGCCGACTCACCATCGCCTTCACCTGCCCACATCCCGAGCACGTCACGATGCCCGGCCAGATCCACCCCGATCGCGGCGTAGATCGGCCGGGGCCCTACCTGCCCATCGCGGATTTTGACATGGATGGCGTCGATGAACACCGCGGCGTAGACGCGTTCGAGCGGACGGGCATGCCAGGTGGCCATCTCTTCGAGCACCCGGTCGGTGATCCGGCTGATCGTGTCTTTGGAGACCGCAGCACCGTAGATGTCGGCGAAATGGGCGCTGATTTCACCGGTGGTGAGCCCACGGGCATACAGCGACAACACCACCTCATCCACATCAGTCAAGCGGCGTTGGCGCTTCTTCACGATCTGCGGCTCGAAGGTGCCCGCCCGATCCCGCGGGACATCGATCTCGACCTGCCCACACGCATCAGTCAGCACGGTCTTCGACCGAGACCCGTTGCGCGAGTTGCCACTCCCGCGACCACGCTGGTCGTGCTTGTCGTAACCGAGATGCTCAGACATCTCTTCATCGAGCGCCGTCTCGAGCACCGTTTTGGTCATCGCTTTGAGCAACCCATCCGGACCGGTCAGGCGGACCCCGGCCTCCCGGGCCTGGCGGACCAGCTCGCGGGCTACCTCGAGTTCATCGACGCTGCGGTCCGCAGGCACCTCGACGATCCCGTCATCGTGTTCATCAGATGGCTCCACAGCCACCAGAGTGTCGGTCATGATGCGACCTTCCTGCCCCCGACACACCGAGGGCGGTAAGGCCACTTACACCGTTCTCACGACAGTCCCGAGTATCGGCCAGATCCCCCCCGACCGAGCTCGAAACGCTTCACTACGCTGGCCTCGGCCCCGAGGACCAGCCCACATTGGAGGCGGCACAGAACCTAGGGTGATTCACCTCGGCGTGGTGGACGAGTCGGTCGATGAGGGCGGCGGCCACGACGTCGTCGGCGAAGACTTCGCCCCAGCGGCCGAAGGGCATGTTCGAGGTGATTAGCACCGAGCCTTGTTCGTAGCGGCTGGCGATGAGTTGGAAGAACAGGTTGGCGGTGTCTGAGTCGAACGGTAGATCTCGTCGATGATGAGCAGTCGGTAGCGGCGGAGCCGTTTGAGCTCATGGGCCAGGCGGCCGGTGGCGTGTGCTTCGGTGAGGCGGGTAGCCCATCCGGTGGCGGTGTCAAAGACTACCGGGTAAGCGTTGTGGGCAGCTTTGATGCCGAGCGCGATGGCGAGATGGGTTTTGCCTACTCCTGGTGGTCCGAGCAGGATCACGTTGTCGCTCTTGGCGATCCAGGTACTGGTGGCCAGGTGGGCGATCACGTCACGACGCAGGCCGGGGACGTGGTCGAAGGTGAAGTCCTCAAGGGTTTTGATCGCCGGGAACCGGGCGCCACTGATCCGTAGAGCGGTGCCGTTGGCTTCGCGCTCGCTGACTTGACGGTCGAGGATCGCGGAAAGGTATTGCTCGTGGGTCCAGTCCTCGGTGCGTGCCCGCTCAGCCAGCTCGGCCCAGCAGCGGCGGATGGTGGGCATCTTCAACGCCCGTGCTGCGAACTCGATATGTTTGCCGATCGAATTGTCAGACATGGTGTTTCATCCTTCAGGGATAGTGGATGCGGTGGGTGTGAGTCCGCCTGGGGGTGGGGTGGCGAAGTGCACCCCGAACAGGTCGTCGTAGTCGGGTAGCGCTCTAATGGGCACCTCGTGGCCGTCGGGGTGGGTGCGTACGCGCGCGGCGTTGCGGGCCCGGTTGTGCGGCTGTTGGTTGCGGTAGTCGCGGCGCAGATCTTTAGCCGCCCGCACGTGCTGGGCGTCGGCGATGGTGACGTGGTTGGCCCAGCTGCGGTCATGGTCGGCGACGGTGACTTCGCCGCATGCGATCCGCACCCGATGTAGATCGGCGGTGATGTCGACAAACCGGCCGATCACTGATGGGTGCACCGAGTAGTCGTTGCCGGCCACGCGCACGTAGTAGTCGCGACCCAGCCGCACCCGAGTGTTCAACCCGACTTGTGGTGCACTCGGCGGCAGTGTTGCCATCTGCGCCAGGTCCCCGGTGAGCACGTCACGGGGGCGTCGATCACCAATCGAGCGCACCACCCGTCGGCGGATTCAGTGAGTCGCCGTTACACACGCTGCGTCGTCGACCCGCGACCCACAGCTGGGTTCGAAGCGTCGTCCGACGACCGCGGTCTGCGGCCCCGAGCCCGGGACACACGCCTACGCCGCGTGGTCAAGAGTCGTTCGGTTTCGATCTCAGAATCGCGAGTGTGATTCGCGGCACTGTTGGGATCCACCCGGCGGGCTCCAACGAATGGACAGTGACCCCCGAGGTCGTCAGACCTCGAGCAGGAAAGGCTGCCGGCGCGCGATGAACTCACCCACACCTCGGTCCCCGTCACGGTCGGCGCCGGCTCCCGCGCCTCGAGACGAGAGGCCGGGGCGACCCCCGGAACCGCGGGTCGAGCAGCTCATCGCGGAAGCGACCTCGCTCTTTCAGGACGCCGGCTACCGGAATGTGAGCGTCGAGGAGATCGGCGCCGCCGTCGGACTGACCGGGCCGGCGGTGTACCGGTATTTTCCGTCCAAGCAGGACATTCTCGCGAAAGCGCTGGCGACGCAGGTGGAGGGGGTACGCGCACTCCTGACCCAAGCCGAAGAGCGCAGCGAATCGCCGGCCGAACAGCTCGGCGTGTTCTTCGACCTGCTTGCGACCAGGGCGGTGCACGGCGACGTCTCGACACTGTGGACCCGCGAGCGACGCCATCTCGACCGATCCGATCTCGACGACATGGACGCGCACCACCGCACGCTGATCGACGCATTGGCGTCGAAGTTCGACACCACCGAGGCCGGCATCGACGCCCAGACCGCGAAACTCCTCGCGACCGCGGCGGTCAGCGTGTTCTCGAGCACCGCCGCGATGCGGGGTTCGCTCACCCCACGGCGGCTCACGCAGATCCAGCGGGCGGTCGTGGACTCGATCCTGAGCTGTCCGCTTCCCCGCGGGGCACAGTCCCGCGCGCGGTTCGCCGATGGATCCAGCCGACGGCCCGCTGCGCGGCGTGATCGGATACTCGCCGCCGCGACCCGGATGTTCTTCGCGCGCGGATTTCCCAACGTCCGAATCCACGAGATCGCCGCCGAAGCGGATGTGTCGCCGGCGACGGTCTACCAGGAGTACGCGGGAAAGACCGACATCTTGATGACCATCATGCGTCGAGGCCTCGAGAATCTGCACTGGATATCCGTCGACGCACTGGCAGAGTCCTCGGCGGTCGAAGCGCTGGACGTCCTCGTGGGTGTGTTCCTCGACTACTCGCTCGGCCCGAACGGTCGAGTGTTGGCCATCGCCCACCAGGACATCGTGTATCTGCCGGAAGCAGACCAGGTCTCACTTCGCCGGACCGCGTCGGACTACACCGCCGAGTGGACTGCTGCGATCCTGGCCCGTTCACCGACCCTGACGCACGCCGATGCCAACGCGCTCACGCAGGCACTTACCGGATTCGTCTACCAGGTCATCTCGTCGCCGGAGCTCCGCTCGCGGCCGGGCATCGACGGCGAGTTCCGCGCGCTGGCATCCGCCATCCTGAGCCCGGTCGAACTCTGTGGCCGGTGACCGCGCCTACCTCGGCGGCAGCCAGGTCAAGGCCCGCGCTGGATACCTGCACTTCCTCGTCGAGGTGACCGGCTACACCCTCTCCGACGTGGAGCAGGTCATCGCCGATGACACCGACGCCGCCGACGTGCCACTCGACTAGACCTCGTCCAGCGGTGGGCCGCGACCACACGGTCGCGGCCCACCGCCCCGGCACCCGATCCACCCGCCACCTCGACGACACACCGTGACTATCACCGGCGAACTGTTCCCGCGCTGCGCCCTACCGGGCTGCGCGAACCCCACCGACACCCAAGGCCACCCCTGCGGCCAATGCCGTCGAGACTTCTGTCCCATGCTGCGCCACAACCCCGACGGGCAACCGATGACCGCCGACGCCCAAACCACCCGCGACCAGGCGATCCGCGCCGCTTACCGCACCCAGGCCCACACCCGCCTCGAGGCTGCCGATCGGCTGCGTGCCGTCGAGGCCGGCGAACAGCCCAAACCTGGGCAAACCTGCTGGCTGTGCGAACAACGCCGCCTGTGTGTCCTCGTCGACGGTCAGTGGGAATGCGGCGACTGCCGACAGATCACCGGCTGAGCCGCGCGCCGGGCACCGGGGCGCGGCGGAGCGGCCCACGGGCCGCACAGCATTGTCCCGGCCCGCCGACTCCGCTGCGCTCCGCCGCCGACCCGGGAAGATCCCAGTTAGGTGGGTGGTCACCTTATTGCGCGCGCACGTCGACCAAGTGTGACCGACGGGGACCCCCGAGCTGTCAACCCACACCAGGTGGCTACCGCCCGTTCTCCGCTGCGCTACGCCCGTGCGCTCCAACCACTTTCACTCGCTACGCTCCTAAGACGAAAGTGGCTTCCGGCGCGCCTGCCTCTTCGGGGTTGACAGCCCACCCCCGCCGGTCCCCCAGGTCTCTCGACGTCCGCCACACCGGCCGGACCAGTCGGGCGCGCACGCTGACGAAATCCAGGACAGCTCGTCACCGAGCCATGATGTGCGTGAACCGCACCCACATGCATTACGCCGCCGCGGTCCCCGTGCGGCTGTCGCATCCGGGGGGCCGAACAGCGAACGGCGACCGGCGTGATGACCATCGGTGACGTCCATCTCCACGCCGGTCTCCCGGCCGCTGGCACCTGGCAGCCCTGCCACACCGCGGAGCGGGCAGACGGGGTGCCGCTTCTGGGTGGGCTCCCTGCGATGGAACCAGCGGCGCCCCGCCTGCAGGGTCGCGACGCTGCAGCGACGCGCGACCCTGTTCAACGGTAACGCCGGCAAGCGCGTGTGAGCGGGGGTTGCAGGTACAGATGTGGGCCAACAATTCCGCTGTTGCACAGCCACCCTGGCCGGTCCGGTCGTCGGCTCGGTGAGCGCCGAACGGTGCGACGCCGCCAGCGCGGCGGTGGGTTATCGGCGTGGGTGGTCGAGGAGGACGTCGATGACGGCGAGCACGATCGCGCGTTGCGGTGGTGGGAGATCGTAGAGCGCTGCTGCCATGCTGTATAAGTCCTGCCATCCGTTGCTGGCCAGCACGACCCGCACCGGCATGGGGTGGCAGCGATGGCGGTGGTGGAAACTGGTGGTGAAGAAGGCGATGTCGACGCCGAAACCGACAGCAGTTGCCTGCACGGTCGTCAGTTTGGGGTCACGGGTCCGCCCCCGGCGCAGGGAACTCAACACCGGCGGGCTCAGCGGCCGTGGGGCGCCGACACTGCGCTGGCAAACCTCGTCGGCGGTAATACGCCCGGTAGGGCCTGATCCTGGGACGTGATCGAACAGCACCTCGAGCATGACAGCGAACGAGGGCTCGAAGCCATCGCCTCGTACATCCCGCACAGCCCGGGCCTCCTCCTCACCCCGCCCCCGGCGACGGCACCGATGGCGCCGCGGTGGTCACTCGCACCAGCGTCACCACATGAGGTCATCTTTGGGACGGATCCAGGTGTTACACCGCGTGCGAACACGCCCGCCGCGTCGAACCGTGGCGTTCGGGTCGAGTGCCACAATCGGGGTCGAGGCCGTCCGAGGCGGTTGCGGTGGACCTCGCGGGCCGACAAGGCGCTGTGCGGGCGCCCGGATGCTCAGCCATCCGTGTCGGTGGCGACGCCGAAGAATGAGGCGATGACGGTACGCCGTGCCGCAGACACGCAATGCCACACTGTTCGTGCGGTCGGTGTGCTCGTCATCGGCGACGACAGTCGTGTAGGAACAAGGTCACTGTCCGCGACGGACGCGTAGGCACCGGTAGAGCACCTGCCGCACCTGCACGGAGGACACGTCTCTAGGAAGTCGCTGTCGCACCGCCCGGTGGCCACGAACGCCAGGAGTAGCACCGACATGCCATCCCACAACTCCCATCCGGTGACCGGCACACCCACCGACCCGGCGACCGCTCGCGGGTTGCTGAGAGTGACCTCGACGCATTTCCGGGAGGGCTTGACCCTCCTGGCCGTTGACGGCAGCATCGATTTGTTCACCGTCCCGCAGCTGGCTGCAGCGATCCTCGAAGCGTTGAGCGGCCAACCCCGCGGGCTGATCATCGACCTGGCCGCGGTCGACTTTCTCTCCTCCGCCGGGATGGCCATGCTACTGGCCGCGCACGAGGCCATCTCCCCGACCAGCCACCTCGGTGTCGTCGCCGCCCACCCCGTCACCACCCGGCCCCTGCAGATGATGGGTGTCGACCACACACTGCCGCTATACCCCACACTCGCCGACGCCATCGCCGCGACGACCAGAGGTGCGTCGTGACCGCCCGACTGCGGTAGGCAACCACCCGTGGACGCCACACCTTCGGCGCAGGGCAGCGCTTTCCGCTGCACCATCGCTGCTACCGCCGACGCCGCGACCCAGCTTCAGCAGCAATTCACGGCCTGGCTCGATACCGCCTGCCGACCTTCCGCGCAGCGCCGCGACGATGTCGTCCTGGCCGTCGGCGAAGCGACCAACAACGCCGTCGAGCACGCCTACGCCTGCACCCGCACCGGGCAGGTCGAGGTGAACGCCGCGATGAGGCCGACCGGTGAACTCACCGTCACCATCTCCGACCGCGGCGTGTGGAGACGAGACCCCAGCACCGCGCTGTACCGGGGCTGCGGCCTGTCGCTGATCGGAGACCTCAGCGACTCGTCGAACATCACGACCAACCCCAACGGCACCACCATCGCGCTGTACTGGCGACGCATCGGCCCCGGCGCCCGACAGTGAGGTGAGGCAGTCCGGTCCCGCCGCCGGTGCCCCGTCGGCGGAACGCCCACGGCGACGTTGGGCCGCTTGGTCAACGCGCAGTGCTGAGCGGTGTGCGGACGCTAGGGTCGGACGCAACCTTGGGCCCCAAGTCCGGTCGGTGACAATGCCGGCCGCCGGCGCGGGTCGATGATGAGGAAGGCAGGCGTCAGTGCCTCGGATGTCAGCCGATCAGCGCCGTGCCGCGCTCATCGATGCGGCCTACCGTGTGGTCGCCGACTTCGGAGTGGAAGGTGCCACCACCCGGCGGATCTGTGCCTATGCCGGGATGAAATTGGGAAGCTTTCATTACGCCTTCGAAAGCCGCATCGCACTGCTGAGTGCAGTAATAGAGACTGCGGTTCCCGCTGACATCACTGCTGTTCTGGATTCGATCGTGCCCGACGACGTCGATCCGGCATCCGGTGATGCGCTCGACATGGAGTCGCAGTTGCGGCGGCATTTCCGCGGGTTCTACGGGCTCCTGCAGGCCGAGCCTGGTCGTATGCAGGCCGTCATCGCGCTGGGAATCTATGCGCGCAACCATCCCGAACTGCACACCGCCGGCGCACACATGTATGCACGGCTGTTCACAATCGCCGCCGCCGGACTCGAACGCGGCGCCCGCCATGCCGGTGTCCAGTGGACGGTGCCGGTCGCCGAGTTGGGGCCGGTGGTCATCGCCGCAACCAACGCCATCACCCTGACCTACCTCAGCCTCGCCGATGATGCCGCGATCGACCAGATCATCGACGCGTCCGTGCGCGGCCTGATGTCCTACGTGCAGTAACCACCCCGCTCACCCGCCATCCGGCGACTTGGACGGGACGACCCGCCCGCTCGCGGCGGGTCCGTCGGCGCCGGCGGCCGTTATGCGAGGCGGGCCATCCGGGTTGCGCCTGTCACCGAACACCAGGCGGCGCGGAAGCGCCGCCCCGCTCACAGAAGTAGTGGAGGCTGTCGCTGGACCGGTGGGTGGCCTCAGCTGCGGATAGAGTCCCCACGAGGGGTTGGGGTCGATGATCGGGAGGCTGTTGCCGGATGGCGAAGATTGCGCGTGTCGAGGTGGTCGACGATGTCGACGGGCGGCCGATCGATTCCGAGGATGTGCACACGGTCGAATTCTCGGTGACCTTGCCGGGGCAGCGGATCGCCCGCTACGTGCTTGATGTTCGGCCGGCGAACCTCGCCAAATTCGAGCGCGACATCTCGAAATACACCTCGCGCGCAACGAAAGTCGCAGCCGACCACGCAACGACTGGTGGACGTGCGCGGCCGTCGCCGACCCGGTCGCAAGCCATCCGCCAGTGGGCCCGCGACAACGGCTACCACGTCTCGGCGCGTGGCCGTATCCCCCTGCACGTGGTCTCAGCATTCGACGACACACACGCCTAACCATCCGGAACCCCTCCGCGGGTGCGGGCGCGACACCTGAGGGAAGTAACGCATCCACCAGGTCGTTCGATACGCCCGGTGTACGCAGCGACCCCGCAGGAAAGGACACGTGCATGGTCTGCGCTCACCACACGGTCCCGCTCGCCGCCCAGATCGTCACGAGATCGGTGCGTGAGCACGCACCCCTGCCCCGGTTGTCGGCCGTGTAGTAAACCGTGGCCACCCAAGACAGCTCCCCCGCGCCGGCGTGTCGCGGTGACGGGACTCTGCTGAGTCAGCTGCTGGTGTCGGTGGCCGACGGGGACCGGGAGGCGTTCACCCGCCTCTACGATCTGACGAGTTCACGCATCTACGGTCTCGCGGTGCGGATCGTGCGGGACCGCCATTACGCCGAGGAAGTCGTCCAGGAAGCCTATCTGCAGTACTGGCAGAACGCCGGAGACTTCGACCCTGCCCGCGGCGCGGCCATCACCTGGATGATGACCATCGCCCACCGCCGCGCTGTCGACCGGGTTCGCACCGAAGACATGCAGGCCGAGCGGATCTCCGACTACGGCGCCACCACCGCTGAACCCGACACCCCGCGCAACATTCCGTTGGAAGTGGCCGTCGTGGCCGAGGAGGTGCGCACCCTGCATGCCGGCTTGGGCCAGCTCACCGACCTGCAGCGTGAATGCATCGAGATGTCCTACTTCGGTGGCCTGTCCTATCCCGAAGTCGCGCAGCGACTCCGAACACCGCTGCCCACCACCAAATCCCGTATCCGCGACGGACTGCGACGGTTACGAACAGTCATGCTCGCCCCCGACGACACGTGACACCAGCCATCCCTGCCGTCGCCCGCTGCCGGTGATCGACACACACCCACATGGTGAGGCCTGGCGCGGCCACCACTGCGGGTCGACTGTGTAACGACAGGCCCGACCGTCGGCACGCGACCCGCACCGCCGGGCCCCCTCGACACAGTGCGGAACGGGCGGGCCATCCGAACCGGGCCGCGGCTCCGAACCCTCGCTGTCGGGGCCAGTAGCCATTGGAAACGACCTCGGGCAGCGTTTGCTCAACTGCCCGAGGTCTCACCACTGCCCGGCCAGGCCGGCAACGGCTACTGTCCTCCTACCCCACCACCCGGGGAGCCGAAACCGCCGCTCCCCACTTCGGCATCAGGTGGCTTGCGTCATCACCCCGACACCGGAGAGGTACCGGCCACACTCTGCGGTGATAGGGCCTGACGGCCCTTGTAACGCCCACCGAGGGGGATACATATTTTTCTGACGGAACGATGACCCTGCTGCCGGTAGGTCTCCACACAGTGATCAGGAGTATGCACGAGTGTCCGACGGGTCCGAGGGGGCCGAGCGTCCCTCCGACAGCACCGACTACCAGCGAGTGGCGACCTTCCGGTTCTGGTACGACACCGAACAGTGGGAGTGGAGCCCCGAAACAGCGGTCCTGCACGGCTACCCGGCCGAGCAGATGACGCCCACCACCGACCTCCTCGCCTCTCACAAGCATCCTGAGGACCGCGCGTCCTTCCTCGCGATGGTCGAGCAGATGCGCGTTCGCCATATCCCCTTCTCCAGCAGACATCGCATCATCGACACCCACGGCCAGGTGCGCCCCGTCGCGGTCATCGCCCACGCCATCCGCGACGACACCGGCCGGGCGGTCGGCACCGAAGGGTTCTACCTCGACCTGGCCGATTACACCAACGACTCCGTCCAGGCCGAAGTTGACGGCCACATCCGCGCCTTCCGCGAACACAGTGCCGTCATCGAACAGGCCAAAGGCATGATCATGCTCGTCTACGGCGTGCCCGCCGACCGAGCCTTCGACGTACTCACCTGGCGGTCCCAAACGTCCAACACCAAACTGCGGGTTGTGTGCGAAGCCATCGTCGCCGCCAGCACACAGCTACGCGCCAGCGACGACATGCGCCGAGACTTCGACCACCTCATCCTCACCGCAGCCGGCCCACCGGCCACCCCCGAGGACACCACGACAGCGCACCGCCATCACAACGAACCGACCTCGTCCACCGAGTAGCCGAGCGTGCTCCGGACAGCCGAGCCTCGGACAGCACAGTGCACGAGTTTCCGACATCCGCATCCACATCTGATTCGACGAACCGACGATCCGCCAGCTCGAATGCGTATCGCGCAATCGGATGTGCAATCTCGAACGTGGTGTCGTGTGACCGTCGGGCGAGGTCCCCAGGCGAGACCCGACGAAGGGCTGCCGCGCCTGACGTCCTCGCCCGACCGCATCGCTGTCGGGCGGGCGACCATGACAAAATGGGTAGGCCGGTGCAGCAGGTAGCCGTCGTCATGTCGTCGGTCGGGGCCGTGGCCACACAACAGCTGTGTGGCCCCCCTTCGATGGAAGCGAGAGTCACCAGTGCAGCCAAACAACCCTGACGCCGTGGTCAACCCTGACGCTGTGGTCGTCGACGACAGCGGAGACAACGCCGGCCGTGCGTTGCTGACCATCGTCTCCGCCCAGCACGAAGAACTGGTGATCCTGACCGTGCAGGGCAGCATCGACGTGCTCACCGCACCACAACTGTCCGAGGCAGTAACGAACGCGTTGACCGGCCAACCGCGCGGCCTGATCATCGATCTGACCACCACCGACTTCCTGGCCTCAGCCGGCATGGCCGCGCTCGTCGCCGCACACGAGGCCATCGCACCGACCGGACTGTTCGGAGTCGTCGCCGCCGAACCCGCGACGTCGAGGCCGCTGACACTTATGGGCCTGGACCAGACGATCGTCCTCTACCCCTCCCTCGCCCACGCCGTCACCTCCATGACCGACCCCACCGGAATGAGCGGCACCCCGACTGAGTAAACACCGCGGCGTGGACTCATCACTGCACCTCGATGGCGACTCCACCGGTGACTTCCAACGCTCGGTCGAGGCCACCGCCGAAGCCGCCTACACACTGCGCGAACTGTTCACCCTCTGGGTCACGGCCACCGTCGACGCCGACACCGAACGCCGCGGCGACATCGTCCTGGCCGTCTACGAAGCAGTCGCCAACGCCACCGAACACGCCTATAAAGACACCGCCGCACCCGGAACGGTCACCGTGCGCAGCCGACACCGACCCAACGGCGTCCTCGAAATCACCGTCACCGACACCGGAACCTGGGACCCCAGCCCCTCAGAGCGCTTCCGCGGCCGCGGACTAGCACTCATCACCGCGCTCAGCGACACCAACGCACTCACCACCGGACCCGACGGCACCACCGTCACCATGTGCTGGCAGCCGATGCGGGACTGTCGTGATGTCATAACGTACATTATCGGCGAAAGGTGTTGCTGCGCTCTATGATTCGTCACCAGTGACGAAATGCTACGCAACGTGACGACATTCTAGATGCGGGCTGGCGCGCTGAGAGTGGTTGCTGGGCAAGCCTGACGCTCACTGCGCACCGCTCATGGTCACGAACCGAGGAGGTCGCGGTGGTGCTGACGGTGCAGAGCTGCACGAATTGTGCGGCCTGGTCCGAGCTCTTTGGCGATCGACATTTCGCCGACCATCAGCAGTGTCAGCCAACCGAGAACGGCTACTGTCCAACCTGCACCCACGAAGACACCTGGCGGCCACGAACTGGCGATAATCCGGCAGACCGCGCAGAAGGCGGCGACGAGCACGCCGACAGGCAGAAAGGCCACGCCGACGAATCCGATGACCCACTTGAACCGGGCGGGCGACGGAGTAGGTCCGAGTTCAGGGTGCGGCTGCCAGCGCACCGCCCGAACGGGCTGTGTCGCTGCGTCGATGACCGCTGCCGCGCCGAATCTCGACCAGTAGACGAGACCGCCCAGGAGCAGGATCTGCCAGACGAATCCGGCCGTTACCGCTTGATTCAACGCGGCCGCCTGACACGCAAGACGGGTGCGACGTACATCGCCGGGTTCCCGACCCGCAACGGCGGGCCGGCGAGCTCGTAGCCGTGGGCATTGATCGCGGCGAGTGCGGCCTTTTTCCGTCCGCGTCCCTCCGTCGGAACATCAAACTGATCGAGCACGCGCCTGTCCTGGTCGTTGCGTCCGTTCGCTGTGACGGTGATGACGGGCCCGCCGGCTACATGGAACATTGCCATCGGATAGCCAGCCTCCATGGCATTGGCGCCCGACTCGCCGCCAGGGGTGAAGAGGTTGATGATGGTGTTGGTCAATCCGGTGAACATCAGGTTCCTCCTGCGTCGCTTGTTGCCTGCTGTGCGGCGTTGTCCCAGGTCGTCGACTCGCAGTTACCTTTTCATGAAGGTCCGACAGTCTCGCTGAATCAGTCGGGCAGTAGGCGCGAGGCGGCAATGCCGAAGTGGTCGGCTATCCGGTAGAGCGTTCCGATGGTGATGTTCTCGCGCCCGGCTTCGATCGCCGACAGGTGGGTTCGGTGCACGCCAACAGCTTTGGCTACTTCGGCCTGCGTCTGACCGCGGCTGGTTCGCGCGTCGCGCACACGCTGGCCCAGCTCCTGAAGTCTCTCCACCGTGTTGACTATATCCCACACGCATGTAGACTAAAACCATCACCGCTGATGTTTGGTGGTGAACCTTCGCTGCCGACTCGGGCAGAAACAAGAGTGGTCCGCGGGTGCTGGAACACCCACGGACCCGACGCACACCACGGAAAGGGCCGTGACATGCACCAATGCTCCACTCTAATCGAACAAGCCTCCGGCTATCTCGCCGCCGACCACACCATCCGCCGCATCACCCCGACCGCCCGGGCGAACGCCGCAGCGGCGATCCTTGCGCACTACCCGCCGACCTCGGCGTTCGATGACGGATTCCGGCAGCGACTCTTCGAGTTCGCTCCCCCCATGGCATCTGCCGATCATCGAAAGGGGCAGTAGGCCAATGGAGTTCACTGCTCTCGGAACCCTGGCCGACGTGGCACCCCTCAAGCCGGAAGCCCCTGAGGCCTTCATGCAGGTGGCGTCCAATCTCGGATGGGGGGCCTCGATCCTCGGGGTGGTCATCCTGTTGGGGGCGGGCCTGCGAGCCGCCATTGCGAAGAACTCAGGCGAAGTCACCGACACCGTCGCTCCACTTGCGATCGGCGGTGTCATCCTATCCTCCGTCGGCCTGGTTCTGACTCTGGTCGGCCCCGATTCGGATCAGGACAGGCAGCCAACCTCCCCCGACGCGTCCCCCGTGCCGACGCCGCCGGCCCCGGCCGAGCCGACACCGTCGGCACCCGAGGCGCCCACCGACTACACGACGCTGTGGATCATCTGCGGAGCCGTCGCGGCCAGCCTCATCGTCATCGCTGTCGCGGTTCTCGCCTACCACAAAGTGAGCCAAGCACGTTCCCACCGAGCCGTTCTGGTGAAGAGCACACGCGCTCAGTGGGTCAAGGCGGCCGACGTCCTCGGCACCATCGACGCCGACTACGCCGCCTATCACGCCGACCTCGCAGACCGGCTCTTCACCCGCCCACTCCTCGACGACACCAACGACCCCCACACCGCGGCGTTCCTCGACGCCTACACCGCCGCCCGCGCCGCCGCCTACGACTCCCGGCCCCTGGACAGAGACCTCGCCGAGCGAGCCGTCACCAACGCCCTGGCAGCCCGCGACGCATGGAACACCGCCTCACGCCACGCCCGCGACACCGGCCTGAACATCCAGCCCGCCAAGCGTGGAAAGCTCACCCGAGCACGCAAAATGCTCGACCAGGCACTGGACCCGACCATCACCGACGCCTACCGCGACAACCTGCTCGACCGCATCACCACACTCATCGCCGAGGCCGGCGCACGCCGCATCCCACCGGTCCGGGCGCTCGTCGCCGAGTCCGTGCAACGCCAACTCGACACCCAGGCCAAGCGCCCGCAACTGCAACGATGACCCAGCTGACGGGCGATTCGGGCGCGCGATGCACGCCACGGCGTCGGTGCGGCATGTTATGCACACACAAAGACAACACCCGAATCGCTCTCGAAGAAGGGCCCTTCGACCTACAAGGAGAAACATGAACTGGGTGATCTGGTCCCTCAACGTGGCCGTCATAGTCCTCGCGATCGCCGTCATCGCCTTATGGAGATTCCCCATCGGCAACTTCGGTTGGTTCCAACGCCTACTCCGCGCCCGGAAGCGAGCCCTCGCCGAAGGCCACACAGAAGACTGGCATGACGACGCCTGGTACGACGCACTCGCCGCACACGGTATGCGCATCAACGATCCAGACGCCCCGCTCGCACCCGCCGGCCACGAGGCAGAGTTCACCAGGCGCCACCCTGGGCCGACACCGCCGCCGCGGCAGCCCGCAAGCATGGTCAACCCCATCCTCGCGCTCATCGCTGTAGCCATCGTGGCCACGGTCAGCACGCTGGCGCTCAACTAGACCATCAGGAGACCACCATGTGGACTTATCAGTGACCAGCAACAGGTTTGCTCTCAAAGGCCACGCGAACTGTCACCCACCCCGCGAGGAGAGATCCCCTCATGAACTTGCCTTCGGCCCACAGCGTCCTGACACCCCGTGAGTTCGCGGCTCTCCTGCGCGTTGACGCCCGAGCCCGTCGACGACGAGTCCGTCTCACTCATAACCTCGACTACGAGACGTTCTACGCCGGGCTCGCCAGCTCGATCGACGACCAGCCCGACAACGTCGAGTTGGCCCGTAAAGTGCTCACGCTCTGGAACAAGGACCAGAACTGGTTGCGAGCACGTCGCACACGAACCTTCGCGATCGCCTCGACCGGCGACATCTGACCACCGATCACCACCACCGATCACGAAGGACGTTCTTCTGAGTTGCCACACCCAAACCGAAGATCGTTCCTCACAGGATAGGAGGGGAGGGCGGCGAGCTCCCCCGAATGTGCAGCCCCCTCCCCTCCGTCCTGGTTACGCGCGACGGCGACCAGCCGGTGTGGGTCTTCACTGAGGGTCGTGGAGGGTTAGTGCCCGATCTGGTGAAGTAGTTGCGAGATCGGCACTTTCAGCGCTTCGGCGATGCGCGCCAGGGTGATGATGGTTGCTCGCCGCGATCCGTCTTCCACGCCGCGCAGCATGTTGCGCTCGACGCCGGCCTCGAGACCCAGGGCCCGCTGACTGAGGCCCAGTTCCTCGCGGCGAGTCGTGATCGCTTCTCCGAGAGCGCGTAGCAATGCAGGTTCGTCGATGTCGACGGCCATGACGGCTCCTCCTCCCCTGTCGCCCGCCAGGTCGGCGGGCGCACTCGGCGTGGCTGAGCCTACCGGCGAGGTCGCCACGGGCGGCAGCATGACGGCGGTGCGCCCGGTCGGCGCGGGACAGCTGCTCACTGCGCGGGTTTCACGATCGTCAGAGTCAGCTGGTCGTCGTCGATGTGCTCGTCGAACTCCTCAACTGCAAGCCAGTGATCACAGACGAACTGGTCGCGCTCGGCATCGTCCATCGTGTCCCAGTCCTGCGGGAGTGGGCCGACGTAGCGCTGCACCCTGCGCACCAGATACGACCGCTCGACAACCTCGGTGCGCGCCAGCTCGGGCATGGCCTGCTCCACGAGCGCGACCAGCGCAGCAGCCGCCTCGTGTTCAGCATCGCCGCCCGATGCGCTGTCGGCGGCTCGATGCCACCGCTCGATGCAGGCCGCGATAGCGCGTGAGTGCGCACTCATCGCCGTTGCGGCAGAGGCGTTTCCGGTAGTGACGACCATGACTCTCTCCTTCTAAGGACCCTGACTAGTGGTTGCCTATAGGCTACCGCTAGTGGTAGTCTATAGGCAACCACTTAGGGAGTGTTGAGGAAAGGGCCAGGACCATGGGTCACATCATCTCGAATACAGCCGAACATCGACCAGCGCTGCGTCGCAGACGGTTTCGCCACGACAACCCGACCGCGCTGGACTTGTTCTCGGGATTCGGCGGATTCACCCAGGGCATCGAGGCCGCAGGCTTCGACACGATCGTCGGGGCCAACCACAACCGCTACAAGGTCGAGGTGCACGAGGCCAACCATCCGCACGTCGAGCACTGGATCGCTGATCTGATCAACACCGACTCCGACACCTACCACTCGGTGCGCGAACTCCCGGCAGCCGACCTACTGGTCGCCGGGGTGACCTGCACCAACCACTCCCAGGCCAACACCCAGCGCGCCTACGCGCAGGGACTGACGTTGTTCGACCTCGACGACCCCGAGTTCGAGGAACGCGCCACCCGGTCCGAGCGGGACCGCGCAACGGCCAACTGCGTGCTGCACTACGCCGACCAGCACCATCCCCTGCTGATCCTGGTCGAATGCACCACCGAGTTGCAGTCCTGGGGTCCAGCGGTCCCCGGCCGACGCAAGGTCGGCGACGGCTCGACGTATCGGTGGTGGCTGCGCGAGATCACCAAACTCGGCTACGAGCACAAGGTGCTCTACCTCAACTCGATGTTCTTCGGCGTCCCCCAGAGCCGGGACCGGCTCTACATCGTGTTCTGGGACCGCGCACTGCCCGCCCCCGACCTCGATCACCGCCCCCAGGCGTGGTGCGGACCCTGCGATGAGGCCGTCGAGGCGATGTGGGCGTGGAAGACCGGCGTGCCCGCCAGCGGATCGGTGCGCTACGGCAAGCAGTACAACTACCGCTGCCCGCGCTGCTTCGGCGAGGTCTCCCCCACCACCACACCGTCGTTGACGGCCCTTGACCTGACCCACCTGGGCACCCGGATCGGCGAGCGGACCAAACCGCTGGCCCCGGCGACCATGGCCCGCGCGGAGCGGTGCCGTCAGAAGTTCGCCGAGTTCCCCGCTGTGCTGATGCCGGCCAAGGCCCAACGCGGCGTCGAGCGCCATCCGCTGCAACCGATGGCCACCCAGACCTCGCAGCAAGAGGCCGCGCTGCTCAGTACTGGCGCCATCATGGTCGCCGCCGGAAATACCTTCGAGCGCCCCGGATCGCAGTGCCGGACCCGGACCCTGGGGCAGCCGCTGTGGACCCAGCCCGCCACCAACACCACCGGCCTGCTCACTCCCCCGGTCGCCATGGCCATCAACAACTTCCAGGGCGCACCACGCGGCCTCGACGAGGCCCTGCCCACCCAGGGCGGCTCGGAGACCCTGAGCATCGTGTCCTCGGGTGTGGTGCCCTTCCGCAAACACACCACCCCGGCCAGCCACGCCCAGGCCATGCCGACCGTCACCGCCGAGCAGACCCCCGGCCTGCTCACCGCGACCGGTGACCCCGCCCTACTCGCAGGCTGGTTCAAACAGAACGGCAGCACCGGAACCGAGACCGCCGCGCACCCGCTCACCGACCCCCTCGGCACCATGACCAGCCGCGACACCACCGCCCTGCTGGCCGCGCACTGGCGCGACGCCCTCGCCGAGATCTCCCTCGAAGAGTGCTTCTTCCGCATGATGACCCCCCACGAGGTCGGCCGCGGATGCGGATTCGACCCCGACTTCGGCGGCCACAAAGGCACCTTCACCGTCTGGGGAAAGGGCCGCGACCAGATCGACGGCTACGGCAACGCCGTCACCCCACCGGTCCCCCTGTGGATCGGCACCCGACTCCGCGAGGTCCTGCACCCCCGCGGCGCGTAACGACCACCGGCCCCGGCGAGACCAGCCACGCCGGGGCCGGACGCCCATCGCCCCAGCAGGAGAGGAAGTGTTCTCGTGCCGGTCACCCATCACACCGATTGCTATTATTGCTGCATGATCGACGCTGGCCGGTGGGGTGCGATCCGCGACCTGGCGGATCGCCAGTTCGGCCTGTTCACCACCGCCCAAGCCCGCCATCTCAGCGTCGCGCCCTACGTGTTGGCCCGGCTCGCCGAGCGCGAGTCCATCGTCCGGGTGCACCACGGCGTCTACGAACTCCCCGAATCCTCGGCCTGGACCACGGTCGGCGACTGGGCGGCACAGTGGTTGGCGCTACACCCCGCCGCCGACATCGAGGACCGCCGCGCCCACCCCGACAGCGTCGTGAGCCACACCGCCGCCGCCCAAGTGCTTCGGCTGGGCACGATCACCGCATCCGGGCTCGAACTGAGCAGCCCGCACCGGATCAACGTCCGCGACCCCTCGGTGCGCACCTGGCGCCGGCCGATCGGCGACCGCGGCCGCGACTGGGACCTCGTCGACGGACTGCCGGTGACCACACCCGCCCGCACCGTGGCCGACCTGCTACTCACCCACGGCGACGGCGGGCACATCGGGACCGCCCTGCACACCTGCCTGCACGAGTCGCTGGTCGAGGCCGACGAGCTGATCGCAGCGTGCGACCGGGCCGCGCCGCGCTGGAACTACGCCTCGGGCGCCGAACTGTTCTCCTCGCTGCTCGATCAGGCCCAGATGCCCGCCGAACCGATGCTGGTCGGCTGATGCCCTATGCGTCCGAAGAGGCATTCCGTGCCGGACTGAAAGCCCGCCTGTCCGCCGAAGCTCGCACGAGCAGGTTCAGTCGCGACGAGCTCGCCCGCACCGTCACCCTCCAGTTGTTCCTGGCCCGCTTGTTCCGCTCCCCCGATGCCGACCAGTGGATCCTCACCGGCGGCACCGCCCTGCAATTCCGGGCACCGACCCAGGCCCGCCCGACCGCCGACGCCGACCTGGCCACCCGCCTCGACGCTGAACACATGCAACGCTCGCTGCGCCAGGCCGTCCACCCCGGACCCGGCGACTTCGGCGAGTTCGACGTCACGATCACCACCACCCGTAGCCCCGGCTTGTTCGCCGGACGTATCCGCTACAACATTGCCGGACAACGGTTCTCCGACGCCACACTCGACATCGCCACCCACCGCGAGATGCTGCTACCACCCGAGACCGTGAGCCCGCACCCCGTGCTCGCGCTCGACGAACTCGACCCCATGCCCGTGATCCGTATGCAAGCCGCCGCCGAAGCGGTCGCCGACAAGGTCGCCGCCCTCTACGAGCTGCACGGCACCCACGGCGACACCCCCTCCACGCGCGCCCACGATCTGGTCGACCTCGTCATCCTCGCCCGCACCCAGTCGATCGACGCCGAGCAGCTCCACACCGCGCTCCGCCACCAAGAACACCGCCGCGACCTGACCATCCCGGTCCCGCTGGTCCTGCCGAACCCAGCCTGGGAACGCGACTACCCCGAGCGCGCCGCCCACAGTGGACTCCCGACGCACCTGCACCAGCCCGACGCCGCCCTCGAGGCCGCCAACAGCCTCATCGAACCCGTCCTGGCAGGCACGGCCGGCCACGGCCGGTGGAACCCCGACGACGGAGTCTGGACCCCGCAGAGAACACGCTCACGCTCAATCGGCGGACTGCTCGGCGACACCCGCGCACCACACGCGGCGACACGCACACCCCCACCACAGGCTTCGGCCAGCCCGGGGAGTATCAGATTAACGGTGTAAGTGGCGTTTTCGGTTAGTTGTCTTCGCTGGCCGGCATGCGGTCGGCGAAGGTGATGGCGAATGCGTTGAGTGCTGGTTTCCACCGCATTGTCCATCGTTTCTGTCCGGTGCCGGTCGGATCGAGCGACCGGGTCACCAGGTACAGGCACTTTAGCGCCGACTGCTCGTTCGGGAAATGCCCACGAGCCCGCACTGCGCGCCGGTAGCGGGCGTTGAGTGACTCGATCGCATTCGTCGAGCAGATCACCTTACGGACCTCGATGTCGTAGTCGAGGAACGGTATGAATTCTTGCCATGCGTTGCGCCACAACCGGATAGCTGCCGGGTACCGGTGCCCCCACTCGGCGTCGAACGCATCCAACGCCTCGGCCGCGGCTGCAGCGGTGGGGGCGGTGTAGATCGGTTTGATCGCCTTGGCGATAGCATCGCGGTGCTGGCGGCCGGCATAGCGGAATGTGCCCCGGATCAGATGGATGACACACGTCTGCACCACCGTGTCGGGAAAGACCGCCCCGACCGATTGCGGCAGGCCTTTTAGCCCGTCGCAGACGAGGAAGAAGATGTCGGCTACACCCCGGTTCTTCAGCTCGGTAAGCACCGCCAGCCAGTACTTTGCCGACTCACCATCGCCTTCACCTGCCCACATCCCGAGCACGTCACGATGCCCGGCCAGATCCACCCCGATCGCGGCGTAGATCGGCCGGGGCCCTACCTGCCCATCGCGGATTTTGACATGGATGGCGTCGATGAACACCGCGGCGTAGACGCGTTCGAGCGGACGGGCATGCCAGGTGGCCATCTCTTCGAGCACCCGGTCGGTGATCCGGCTGATCGTGTCTTTGGAGACCGCAGCACCGTAGATGTCGGCGAAATGGGCGCTGATTTCACCGGTGGTGAGCCCACGGGCATACAGCGACAACACCACCTCATCCACATCAGTCAAGCGGCGTTGGCGCTTCTTCACGATCTGCGGCTCGAAGGTGCCCGCCCGATCCCGCGGGACACCGATCTCGACCTGCCCACACGCATCAGTCAGCACGGTCTTCGACCGAGACCCGTTGCGCGAGTTGCCACTCCCGCGACCACGCTGGTCGTGCTTGTCGTAACCGAGATGCTCAGACATCTCTTCATCGAGCGCCGTCTCGAGCACCGTTTTGGTCATCGCTTTGAGCAACCCATCCGGACCGGTCAGGCGGACCCCGGCCTCCCGGGCCTGGCGGACCAGCTCGCGGGCTACCTCGAGTTCATCGACGCTGCGGTCCGCAGGCACCTCGACGATCCCGTCATCGTGTTCATCAGATGGCTCCACAGCCACCAGAGTGTCGGTCATGATGCGACCTTCCTGCCCCCGACACACCGAGGGCGGTAAGGCCACTTACACCGTTCTCACGACAGTCCCCCAGCCCGCCGCCGCCGAGCACGGAACGCGCCCGTGATCATGGGCCGGAGCTATAGGCAGCGCCCTAAGGCGTCGACAACGGTGGTCGAGTCTGCACCAGCTGGGGTACCGCGCTGCGGCCGGCTATGTAGGCCGCCATCGAGGGATCGAACAGTGTGGCCAGGGCCAGGATACTGGCGTGCTGTGCAGCGAGATTGGCGGTGAACAAGGGCTCGTGATGTGCGACTCGGTTGCGGAGGCGATGCAGACCCACAACCATTTTGTCCACATCGCGGCGGTTGGTTCCCGCGGGGAAGGCGTGATGCAGGTAAGGGGTCCATACGCTGGTCTCGTGTGGCCGGTCGGTGAGGAAGCGCCAGAACCCGAAAGACAGCTCGGCGACCACCTTCCCCGGGCTATGGGCTGACGGCGCAGCATCTTCGATGGCTTTAGCTCGTGCAGCGGTGAGGATCTTGCGGTTCTCTTTGTTGATGTCGACACGGTTGCGAGTTCCGTTGCGGTTACGTCGTGTGCGGTACTCGGGTGCGAAGGGTCAAGCCCCTGGAAGTGGTGTAACTGAATGGTGATCCTTCGTGGGTGGTCAGGCGGGTAGTTGCATCAGGTCATCGGTGCTCACCTCCGTCGGCGAGCTGGTGGCGGGGTCGGTGGTCAGGGTGAGTCGGCAGCGGCTGAGGACTTCGAGACCGAGGTAGCGGCGGCCTTCGGCCCATTCGTCGGTCTGCTCGGCCAGGACGGCGCCGATGAGGCGAACGATGGCATCCCGGTTCGGGAAGATCCCGACCACGTCGGTGCGGCGTCGGATCTCCCGGTTGAGCCGCTCGGTGGGGTTGTTGGACCAGATCTGCCGCCACACATCGTCGGGGAACGCGATAAACGCCAGCAGGTCCTCGCGGGCATCGCCGAGGTGGTCAGCAACCTCGGGCAGTCTGCCTTCGGTGTAGTCCAAGAGCCGGTCGAACTGGGCATTGACAGCCTCGGCGGTGGGCTGGTCGTAGACGCTATGCAGCATCGCCTTCACGGCCGGCCACATCGACTTGGGGCACGCGGCCATGAGGTTTGCGGCGTAGTGGGTGCGACAGCGCTGCCAGGCGGCCCCGGGCAGGTTCGCCGCGATCGCCTCGATCAGCCCGGCGTGGGCATCGGAGGTCACCAGCCGGACTCCGCCCAGGCCACGGGCCACCAGGTCGGCGAAGAAGGTGTTCCACGAGGCCTTCGTCTCGCTGGTGGCGACTTGCATGCCCAGGACCTCGCGGTGGCCGTCACCGTTGACCCCGGTGGCCAGCAGCACCGAGGCTTTGACGACCTGCTTGTTCTCCCGGACCTTGATCGTCAGCGCATCGGCGGTGACGAACGTGAACGGTCCGGCCTCGTCCAGGCGCCGGTGCCGGAACGCCGCGACCTGCTCATCGAGGTCTTCGGCCATGCGGGAGACCTGGGACTTGGACAGCGAGTCGATGCCGAGAGTTTTGACCAGCTTGTCCATCCGGCGGGTGGAGACCCCGGCCAGGTAGCAGTCCGCCACGACGGTGATCAGCGCGGATTCGGCCCGCTTGCGACGCTCGAGCAGCCACTCGGGAAAGTAGGAGCCCGAGCGGAGCTTGGGGATGGCGACGTCGACGGTGCCGACCCGGGTATCCAGGGGCCGGTGGCGATAACCGTTGCGGTAGTTGGTGCGCTCTGACGAGCGGGCGTTCCACTCGGCGCCGCACACGGCGTCGGCGTCCGCGGACAGCAGGGCGTTGATCATGGTCTGCAGCAGCTCGCGCATCAGATCCGGTGACGCGTCGGTCAGGGCTTGGCTAAGCAGGCCTGCAGGGTCGACAATATGGGGTGCGGTCATCGTGATGACTCCGTTCGAGGATTCGGTAGAAGGTTGACTCGAAGGATCACACGGTGGCCGCTCTACATCCGTACACAACACGGAATCGCAGACGATCTCGGCCACCGAGTTACACCACTCTATGGGGCACTACTGGTGCGAAGAAGATGTTCGGGTGATCGGTCCAGTGCCCAGGCCCGCTCCAGGCGGCCTCGATCGCGTGGTTGTAGGCGTTGCGTAGTGCGATCTCGATGTGGCCCAGGTCGCGGAAGACAGCGGTCGACGCCTCACAGTTCCACTCGTAGAGCGCAAGTGCGTCGGAGCGGGTGGCGGTGGCGGCGAGGTAGACGTTCAGGCGCTCCTGGCTCAACCACTGGGCAATCCAGGGGCCGTCCTGGTTGCGGAGTGTGACGGTGGCCGAGCCCACGATCGTTGCCTTTCTAGCGGAAGAAGCTGTACTCTTGGTGGCGGAATGCCCCGGTGGACCGCTGACGTGAGTCATGTCGCCGGGGCTTTGTTCTGCCTGGCCTTCAGGCGCCCTCGGTGACGATGAGGCTCAATCCGGATTTCGTGGCCCGGGAGGGTACGCGGCCGAACGGTGCGGCCAGGGTGTAGCGGTACTCGCGGGTCTGCACCGAGTCCTCAAGTGGGGTGTCTTTGAGAACGCTGTGGCGTTCGAGCAGGTGCAGCTTGCGCAGCTCGTCCAGTCCCCGGCCGACGGTGTCGCCGCTGATCCCGTACCAACGCTCTGCCTTCTCAGTCGGCAGCACAAATCCAGGGGCCAGCGACGAACCGATAAGCAGCACGGCCTTGGCCCGTAGTGACAGTCGCCGGAACCAGAAGTCTGGGCCGGTCCAGTATTCGAACGGCAGGGTCAGGTACCTGTTGGCGCGAGCGCGGCCGTCGGGTGAGGTGTACGGGTCTCCTGAACCGTCTTCGGCCAGCGAGGTGTACTTGCCTCGCCGCCCCGAACGGCCGACCTCGATTAGGTGGTAGGTCTGGTCCAGTCGCCGCCACGCCTTGGAGACCGCGGCTTTACCTCCGTCACGGTCAAGGTGCACACCTAACGCTCGCGCCCACGCCTTGGCCGGCATCGGTCGGACATCCCACGGGTCCGCGCTGGCCATCATCCGATGCAGGAGGAACAGGTCCAAACACCGTTCGTCGTGACGGCGCACCATCTCGTGCAGCGGCCCGGGTTCTGGGTCGGACTGTGTTCCCTGCTGCACGAAGGTATGCCGAACAGGCACCCTGCGTGTGTCGCGCTTACAGGCATCCAGCATTCCCTCGATGGTTACCTGCTGCTCGCTGTCAGCCTTGCCGTTCATACGAGAAACGATGGCACCGGCAGCACTCAACTGGCAACTGCCCGCCGACTCAACCGTTTCCTCGCGAGCGGGTGCTATAGCAACCCCTCGAAGCTCCACTCGTAGAACCATCTGATCACCACGACGCCAGATGATCCTCCAGCGGAGATGATCGGCTCGACGGAGCGATGTTCATGCACGCCCGGTAGAAAGTCGTCGACTTCGTGCCTACTCAGTGCCCGGCCCAAGGGCCTCTCGGGGCCGACCTCGCACTTTCGGTCAATGCTCCCGGTAGATCGGGCAGCCGCACGAGGTGTTGCAGGAGAAGCTCCAGGTGGGGTGGGCGGCCTGAGTGTGCACTCCCCAGGGATGTCCGCAGACGCAGTCGGGGAAGAACTGCCGGTCCCAGCGATCGCAGAGGTCCTCGACGGTCAGCGTTGCTGACGGGTAGCCCACCGCGCCACGGAAGCCGACACACTGGTACTTCGACCAGGTGGGGTCGACCTCGACCGGACAGCCGAGGTAGCCCAGGTCGTGGTTGATGACCAACCCGTAGTCGAAGGTGTTCTCCCCGCAGCGGCCACACCAGTCCTCGCCTTGCGGGACGGGTTGGCCGTCGGGTCGCCCGGCGTGACGCTGCTCCCACAACTGGCGCAGGGTCGCGACCTCGGCCTCGAGGCGGCGCTGCTCTTCGATGCGCTCAGCGGTGCCGTCGAGCAGATCGAGCAGGTCGATGTCGCCGTGATCGGATGGTGTGTGGCGGCGTGCCATTGCACAGCTCCCCTCGTCGAGGTCTCAGGTGGTTAGTCGGCGGCGTAGATCGGCGTGCAGGTCAGGAACAGGCATTCCCGGTTCTCCTCATCGGCCAGGACGACCCCGATCCCGGTGGTGAGGATTTCGGCGAGACCGAGTGCCCACCTCGACCAGGTCAGATCGACCATGGCGTGCACGTGCTCGATGGGCACCAGCTCGGCGTGGCCGGTCTGGAGCACGCTGGTGGCGCGGATGATCTCACGCGCGCCCGGACTGGCGACGATGTTGCTGTAGCTCCACGACATGCGATGCCCCTCTGCTGAATGCGGCTGCGACCGTGCGTCTTCCGGCGCTACGACTACCGAAAGCGTGTACCCCATAGGGTTCACAATATGCACCCTATGGGGTACAGTCAAGTTATGACCACAACCACCCTCCCGACGACAGTGATCGCGGTGCCCTCGCCCGGCCAGCAGCTCGACATGTTCGCCGAAGCGGCCCGCGATGAACGTGAGACCGCCGAACGCACGACCGGCGTGCCCAGGCTGTATGCGTTGCGCTGCACCACGATTGCCGACTACCAACACGCGATGACGCAGTGGAGCCAGGCGTGGCCTGACCTTGCCTGCTTGCGCGACTCGCACGGCTGGCACGTCGCGATCGGTGAATATGCGAGCAGCCGGGAGCCGACCAGCGCGTGCATCCCGATCACCCTGCAAACCGACCTCCGGTGCAACCAGGCCTCGCACCGCGGCTGCCTGTGCGTGGGTGATCTGGTCTCGCGCAGCTTCTGCCGAGGATGCGGTTGGCACTCCGAGGTCGTCGACGACGACACCGACGCGGCGCTGTTGGGCCTGGATCACTGCTTCCCCGGGTGGCGCGACGACCCGATCGTGCCCTCGGCGCCCTATGACGACGGCCCCAAGCGCCGCACCCGCCTTACCTGGGAAACCAAGGTCACCGAGCTGCACGGCACCGACCGTCCCCAGGGCTATCCGATGATCACTCGCCGCGGACCGCACGGGTGGCGAGCAGTGCCGGGCCGGTCACTGTGGGGAGGCTACGACGTCGCCGCTGAAACCCTTGGCCGATGACCGACGCCTGCGATGGTGCCGTGCCCGGCCTGTCTGCCGGGCACGGCACGCACTTGCCCTCCCCTGGCTCTGGCAAGCTCGACACCACACGATCACCGACCGCCCCCGAGAGGCCCGAATCCATGTCGAGCGACCCGTCCGCCGTCAGCGTTGACGAGACCGCCGTCATGGCCGCCGTCGGTGCGGCGATCGTCGCCCGCCGCACCGAACTCAAGATCAGCCAGCAAGCCCTGGCGCGCACCGTCGGCACCAGCCGGACCTTCCTGCGCGGCATAGAGGCGGGCGAGCGCGCGCCGACCGTGGTCACACTCACCCGGATAGCCCGCGCCCTGCACACCACCCCCAGCGCGCTCATCACCACCATCAGCTGACGCCGGCTCCACGTACACGGGGCGGCGCTGATACCCGCCCACGCGGGCCGCAGCCCTCTTGCCTACCGGCATAGTCACGCAACCACCCGTCATTTCCTCGCGTATTCGTCGCGCTTTCTGTGGTGCTTTCCGAATAAATAAAAGAATCCTCGAAGAGAGGAGTGTGCGGCATTCGAATGACCCCTAACGGCAGGTCGAGACCCATTTACTTGCATCGTGAAATACGTTGCAGCCCTTGCGTATACATGCCTTTTAGGTATAGAATAGAAGAAAGCAAACAGCCGCCGGCAGAAAGGTTTCAGAAATGACCATCACTGTGTACACAAAGCCCGCTTGCGTCCAGTGCCATGCCACTTACAAAGCGTTGGACAAGCAGGGTTTGACCTATCAGGTGGTCGACATCAGCGCCGACGACGACGCCCGCGACTACGTGATGAGCCTGGGTTACCAGCAGGCCCCGGTCGTGGTGATCGACGACGGCCAGCAGTCATGGAGCGGATTCCGCCCCGACCGAGTGAAGGCGCTCGCCGCCGCCGCCTGACCCGCAAGCCCCCCGCCGGGTGTCGCACTTGCCGTCGACGACACCCAACCCCGCAACGCCGACCAAGGAGACCCAGGATGAGCCGTCCATCCGCCTACCGTGCCATCAACCACACCGGCCCGTGGACCTTCGGTGGCCTCGCGATCGCCGCCGACAATGCTGCACTGTGGGCCAGCCCCGCCGCAGCGGATCCCACCGACACCTCCGTGCCCCAGGTGCAGGCCACGCTCGCCGACGTCGAGGGCGACCTTGTCGTCAGGATTGCCGTTCCCGCCGGCCTCACCTTCGTGGCCAACTTCGACGAGGGCGTCATCCAGATCACCATGGCCAACATCCATTCCGACTGCTGCCAGAGGTGCGGGGAACACTTCAGCGATCCGCACGCACCGGAATGCGAGATCGGCGCCGCCGAGGAGGCCGCGTTTGCCGCCCAGGACGACACCGCCATGCTCGCCGCCCTCGAAGCCCGCGCCGAACGGCGACTGCGATGAGCGACACCCTCGACGCCGCTCTCGCCGACATCACGGCCACCACCGGGTTGGTGTTCACCCGCACCACCTTCGGCGCGCAGCGCAGCGGGCACCTCGCCTACACCCGAACGCGCGACGTCGTGGTGATGATCGACAACGACTGGCAGGCACTCACCGACAGCGGCGCCGGTGTCTTCGCGCCGAGCAACCCGCGATGGACGCCCGTCCACCCGATCGTCATCGCCGTCTACGAAGACGGTGACTTCGCCTGCCTCCCGCTCACGGAGGTGTCCACCCGCCGCGCCGACATTGCTGTGCTGCTTCCCCACCTGCTCGATCAGGCCCTCGAACTGGCCGACCGCGCCCGCCGGGAGTGCGGCCACTTCCTCGGCTATGACTACGACGGCCGCGGCGACACCACACGACGCCACCAGGTGATCTGAACCATGCCCGCCGCGACCCCACCCGACCCATCGGTGAACGCCGCCGCCCACGACGACGAGGCGCTCGCTGATGGCCACGGGTGGGCCAGCGACACCGGCCACGCCGAGGTCCTGTTGCTCTCGGCGCTGCTGTGGGCCACACCCGCCCACCACGACGACCTCGCTGACATCGTCGGCCTGGTCCGCGCCGAGGACTTCTACGTGCCCGCCCACGGCGAACTGTTCACGATCATCGCCGAACTCATCGCTGACGGGACCCGCCGCGCACACGACGCCACCACCGTCGCCCACGAACTACGCCGCCAAGGACGCGCGGCCACCCTCGGCGCCGAGCGCCTCACCCGTGCGCTCGTCGCGGCGACGTCCGCCGGCGCCGACGGCATCCAGGCACGCCACTACGCGGCGATGGTCGTCGCCGATGCTTACCGCCGCCGCTACCGCGCCGCCGGCGAAGGCATCACCCACGCCGCCGACCACCTCCCCGAAGCCGAACTGTGGGACTACATGTGCGCCCACGGCATCGCCCTGCGCGAACACCGCACCCGCCTGTCCAACCTGCGCCCGAACTGAGACATCGAAAGGAACACCGCCATGCCCACCGACACCCGATACCCGGCCGCCGACCTCGCCAAGCTCCACGCCGACGCCTACACCCTGCGCCACGTCGACAACCTCACCTGGGACCAAGTCGCTACCGCCCTCGATGAACCCGTCGCCGTGGTCAAGGACTGGGCGCAGACCTACATCGACCGCACTGACGCCGCCGCCGCCGAACAGCAGATGTCGCTGTTCGACTGACCCCCTCCCCGCACCCGCCTCGTTCGGAGCCCTTGCCCATGCGCACCCTCACCCGTCTCGCCTCCCGCACCGTGCTGCGCCTTGCGCTGCTCGCCGCGCTCGTCGTGGCAGCATTCGTGGCCCTCAGCGGCGTCGTCGCCGCCCTGCCCGCACCCGGCGACCTGTGGCCGCGGACGACCTCTGTTGCGGCGCCGTCGCGACCATCCGGCGACACCACGCCCGCAGTGGTCACCCGCGTCATCGACGGCGACACGATCACCGTCTCCACCGACACCGACCCAGCGCTCACCGTGCGGCTCCTCGGCATCGACACCCCCGAGGTCCGCAAACCCAATACCCCGGTCCAGCCGTGCGGCCCGCAAGCCAGCGACCGCACCCGCGCACTCGCCTCCCCCGGCGCCACCGTGCACCTCGAGTACGACCCCACCCAAGACCACACCGACCGCTACGGCCGCGCCCTGGCCTACGTCTGGATCGGCGACACGATGCTCAACCACACACTCGTCGCCGAAGGGTGGGCACGCACCTACGTCTACAACCACCAACCCGGCCGCCACGCCGACGCCCTCGCCGACGCCCAACGCGACGCGCAAGCAGCCCGAGCCGGCGTCTGGGGCCAGTGCCCGCGATAGCCGAACCTCAGACGCGCACAGGGACGGGCACCCGCAGCGGCGGTGCCATGGTGATCCACCGTCCGGTCCGGACCCGATGCGCCAGCACGAGCCCGATCACACTCGCCGCAGCAACACCGACTAACCCCCAGAAAGCCAACGCGTAGCCCTCGCAGATGTTGTACGCGGCGTGCGCCAACGCGAACCCGATCACGAGCCGGTAGTCGCGCCATCGCCAGACCATGTACGCCGACACCACTGCCCACAGGGCCATGCTCACCCAGAGGCTGGCCCCGTAGTACACGTGATAGGCCAGCCGCATCGGAACGAGCACGCACAACGCCGCGATCAAGCCCACACGAGTCGACGGCAGCCACATCGCCAGCGCCGCGATCGGTACCGCGACGACAAACACTTCCTCACCGAACCCAGCCCTCAGTCCCGCGATCACTTCCGCCACCAACGGACGCTGCGAGACCGTGGTCGCGCCGTCGACGGCGGGTCCAGGCACAGCCAGTTCGACAAGCCAGCTCAGACCCAAGGAGGCGTACACGCTCAGTACGTACACGCTCACGCACGCCACGTAGGTCGAGCGCGACAGCGGAGGGCGGCGAGTCCACTGCGGCCACGACCACCACCACGGCCTCGTGGTGAGTTCGCGAAGGATCAGCCAACTGAGGCCGACGAGCGCACCACTTGCGACGACAAGCCGTAACCACACCAGCACCTCCCCAGACCACGAGAACGGCTGCGTGGACGCGCCTTGCCCATAGCGGTCGATCGCTGTGGAGATACCTTCGCCGAACCCGGCCGCGTACGCCGCAGCCGCGATCACGACCACGCCGACGCGCGCAGCGTTGAACTGCCAACGCCCGCTCACGATCTGCGAGCCTGTGGGTTCGAGTTCGAGCATCGAAGTCCTCTTTCGGGCCTTGGGGCGGGATGACGACGCAATGCGGTTAGTGCCCTCGCGTGAGCGCCCGGGCACTAACACAAGGCGGGCGTCTGTCTTAGAACAGGCCGAGCTGGTCGGCGGCCGCGGACGGTACGGGCTGGAACAGCCGGTGCGCGTGGTCGGGGTCGCCGCCGTCGCGTAGGTAGGTGCGCAGCATGATCGAGCGCGCGGCGCGGTCGATGGCGGTGGTTGGTCGTGATCCGCGGTGGCGGCCGAGGCCGACGGCGTAGGTGAGGTTGTTGGTCTGGGTGCCGATGCGCACGTGGGCGGAATCGACGCGCACGCATAGCGGTTCGTTGCAGTAGTGCTCGCCGATGTCGGCGGCGTCGGCCCCGAGGTCGGGGTGCACCAGCAGCAGCGCGAAACGGTGCGCACTGATCGCTCGTTGACGGTTGTTGCGGCGGAAGGTGAATCGGCCGTACCCGTCGGGCGAGCTGATCGCCCCGATCCAGTACCAGCAGCCACGCGGTGTGAGTACGACGTGCTGCCAGAAGTGTTCTTCGGCGCGAGCATCGGGCATCAGCGTCGGGTCGGTGACCACACCCGGCGACGGAGTCGCGGTGCCGACCGCCAGGTGGGTGGCCGGCACCGCGAACAGGCCGAGTTGATCGTGGTCGGGGTCGACACTCATGGCCGAACCGTAGAACCCTAGGCCGACATCACCGCGGGATCAGAGGGCTCGGCGCGGGTCTCATCGGGGGCCGCATCCGGACCGCCGGGGGTCGGTGCTGGCTCCGAGCTGGGGGTGGCCTTCTTGGTCCCGACGGACAGGCCCGCCTCGCGTAGCAGCGTCTTGGCTTTCGCGGCACTGATCTCCACGAGATCGGCCGCGCCACTAACACTTCCTACTCGCTCGGCGATCGCGGCGAGCGCGGCGGCTTTCGCCTTCGCTGACCGCTCGGTGATCACTCGCAGTTCTGCTTCGGCAGCGGCGAGTTCGGAGTCGGCTTGTAGGAACTCGGCGATGTTGGCCTCGTTGGCTTCCATCACCCGCAACTCGGCTTGGAGTCTGCGTTCGAGTTTCGCGCGTTCCTCGGCTCGACGCGTCTCCAACGCCCCGAGCGTTCGTTTGCGCGCAGCAGCGCGCGCCTGACTGGCAGTGAGTTTTGAATTGTTCGACGGCATACCCGACACGATAACGCCGGCCAACGCCCCCTCGCCACCGCCACACGCCCGCTCTCGGTGCACTTTTCACCCTCACTTCCCCAGCCCTCGCCACCGTTTCCGCCTTCCCACTCCTGCCCCTCACCCTCCTCACCTGCACCAACACCCCCGAACCGCCCCCGCGCCACACCTCACCCCATGTACCCACAACCTCTATAACTCCCACACACCTCTTGCATTCTGGATTCGTCCGACGAAATTAATGTGCCAGAATGCAGCCATGGCCGGTGCCGGGGCGTGCGATCACTGCGGTGGTGTGCTGCCCGGAGACGGCGCGCGGCGCCGCGGTCGGCCACGGCGGTGGTGCTCGGATGAGTGCCGCCGCGCCGCGTGGGTCCGCCGCCATGACCGGCCCAACACCGCCGGGGTCACCGCTCAGGATGCGGTGGCCCAGGTGCTGGCCTCCCCCACCGCCACCGCGGAACTTCTCGGGACGCTGGCCGAGCAGATCGAGAGCGGCGACGAGGTCGCCAGCGGAGTCATTGCCGAGCTGGTCCGGGCGCACCGCGCGAGCGTCCATGCGGTGATCCGGACCAACGAGTTGCGCCCGTTCCGGCGGTGATTCGGCCGTGACCGCCACCATCCACAAGCTCACCGCCGGCGACGGCTATGAGTACCTGACCAAATCCGTTGCGGCGATGGATGCCACCGACAAGGGGCGGGTGTCGCTGGCCGACTACTACAGCGCCAAAGGCGATTCCCCGGGCCAGTGGATCGGGTCCGGGTTGGCCGGATTGAGCGATGTCGGGGCAGGGTTGGAGGTGTCGGAGCAGCTGATCGAGCAGCGCACCGTCGAGGCCGGGTCGATGGTGTCGGCGGCGCAGATGAAGGCCTTGTTCGGCGAGGGTCGCCACCCCAACGCCACCGCGATCGAACAGCACGCGGTGGCCTCTTCGGACTGCCGAACGGCCGAGGCGTTGGCGGCGACGAAACTGGGCAACGCCTACGCCGTTTACAGCGAATTCCCGGAGTTCCTACAGGAACTCGCAGTGGTGTTCCGCGACCACAACCTCGCCCGCGGCGAACGGTGGGATGCGGTCATTGACGACGACACCCGGGCGGCGTTGCGCACCGAGTTGGGCCGCGAGCGATTCACGAAAACCTATCGTCGCCCGCCGCGTGATTCGCGCGAGCTCTCAGGGTTCATCGCCCAGCAAAGCCGTCAGCGTCAGTCGGCGGTGGCCGGCTACGACATGACGTTCAGTCCGGTGAAATCGGTGTCGGCGTTGTGGGCTGTCGCGCCGCTGCCGATGGCCGAGAAGATCGAGGCCGCCCACCGTCAGGCGGTCGCCGATGCACTGGCGTTCATCGAGCGCGAAGCGTGCCTGTCGCGGTTGGGAACCGACGGCATCGCCCAGGTCGACACCGACGGTCTGATCGCGGCGGCGTTCACCCACCGCGACTCCCGCGCCGGGGACCCTGACCTACACACTCACGTCGCCATCTCCAACAAGGTGCGGGTGCGTGATGCGGCCGGGATCACCCGGTGGATGGCCCTGGACGGCACTCCGTTGTTCAAGGCCACCGTGTCCGCGTCGGAGGTGTACAACTCGCGCATCGAGCTCTACCTTCAGCGCGATCTCGGGGTCTCGTTCAGCGAACGTCAGCAGACCGATGCACGGAAACGACCGGTCCGCGAAATCGACGGTGTATCCACCGAACTGATGGCGCAGTGGTCGTCGCGGCGCGCGGCGATCGAGCACCGTCTCGGTGAGTTGTCGAAGCAGTTTCACGCCGACCACGGCCGCGAACCCACGACCGGTGAGGCGTTCGATTTGGCCCAGCGGGCCACCCTGGACACCCGCGAAGCCAAACACGAACCCCGCTCCTATGCCGAGCAACGCCAGGCGTGGCGCAGCCAAGCACGCCGCGTCCTGGGCGGCGATCGCGCGATCAGTGACCTCGTGCACGAGGCCACCCACCCGCGCCCCCGCACGCGTGAGCATCCGGAGTTCACCGACGAGTTGTGCACCGACCTTGCCGGTGCGTGCATTGAGAACATCTCGGCCACCCGCGCCCGCTGGCAGCGTCCGCATCTGCGCGCCGAAGCCGAACGCCAACTGCGTGCCCGCGACTTCGCCGGCATCACCGACACCGACGAACTCGCCGCCGCCATCGAGCGCATCGTCGACACCGCACTCGCTGCTGACACCAGCGTCGCGGTGTCGTCTGACGCCCTCGACGGCGACCTGGGCGAGCCGGAGGTGTTGCGTCGCGCGAACGGCGAATCAGTGTTCGTGCGCCACGATGTCGCCCTGCACACCAGCACCGAGATCCTGGCCGCCGAACACCGCATCGTGGCCGCCGCCAAACGGGCCGACGGCCGCCGCCTCGATGAGGCCACCGTCGATATCGCGTTGCTCGAGCAAGCCGCCAACGGCCGCGAACTCAACGCTGGACAGGCCGCCATGGTGCGCGAACTGGCCACCTCCGGGCGTCGCGTGCAACTGGTGCTGGCGCCCGCCGGTACCGGTAAGACCACCGCCATGCGCACCCTCGCCGGCGTGGACCGACAGCGGCGGAACCCTCATCGGACTGGCCCCCACCGCCGCCGCAGCCGCTGTGTTGCGTGAAGAACTCGACACCACCACCGACACCGCGGCCAAGCTCGTCCAACTCGCCCAAGCCAGCCGCGACCGCGCCCTGGCGGCAACGCCGCCCTCGCGCACAGAGGGCAACCCCGAACTCGCGGCGAAGGTGGCCGCGGCCCAGGCGAAACTGGCCGATCCCGCCTATCACGCACCCAAGGAACCGGACTGGTTCACCAGCATCGGACCCGACACCCTCGTCGTCGTCGACGAGGCCGGGATGGCCTCGACCGCCGACCTCGATGAGGTGATCCGGTGCGTGGCCGCCCGCGGTGGCAGTGTGCGGCTGGTCGGCGACGACCAGCAGCTCGCCTCGATCTCGGCCGGCGGTGTGCTGCGCGACGTCGCGCACGAAACCGGTGCGCTGACCCTGAGCCAGGTGGTCCGCTTCTTCGACGCCGCCGAGGGTGCGGCGTCGCTGGCGCTGCGCGACGGTGACCCCGCTGCGCTCGGTTTCTACGCCGACCACGCACGCATCCACGTCGAGTCCGACGCCGTGGCCACCGATGACGCCTACCTGGCCTGGTTGGGCGACCGCGCCGCCGGACGTGACACCGTCATGCTCGCCGCGACCCGCGATACCGTCAACGCCCTCAACGAACGCGCCCGCGCCGACCGTCTCGCCGGTATCGACCCCCGCCTCCGCGGCCCCGAGGTCGCGTTGTCCGATGGCCTGGCCGCCAGCGTCGGCGACATCATCAGCACTCGCAGCAACCGCCGCGATCTACGCCTGTCGGCCACCGACTGGGTCCGCAACGGCGACCGATGGCGGGTCACCCACATCGGCGCCGACTGCACCCTGACCGCCAAGCACCTCGACCTCAACCGGCACGTGCAGCTACCGGCGGACTACGTCGCCGACCACACCACCCTCGGCTACGCCTCCACCATCCACGCCGCCCAGGGCATGACCGCCGACACCTGCCACGTCATCGGCTCCGACGCCCTGGACCGCCAGCTGCTCTACGTCGCGATGACCCGCGGCCGCCACGGCAACCACATCTACCTGCCCACCACCGAAACCGACCCGCACAACGCCACCACCCCCAAGGCCCGCCACCCCCAGACCGGGCTGGAAACCCTGGCGGCGATCCTCGGCCGTGACGGCGCCCAACAGTCGGCGACCACCGCTCAACGCGATGCCGTCGACCCGTTCCTGCGTCTGTCCCGGGCCGCGGCCGCCTACGACCACGCCCTCGGTTCGGCCGCCGAACACACCCTCGGCGCCAAGGCGCTGCGCGACCTCGAACACGACGCCGACACCCTCTACAGCACCCACACCGGCACCCCCGCGGGCACGCTCACCGCGTGCGCAGCCTGGCCCACCCTGCGCACCCACCTCGCCACGCTGGCACTCGGTGGCGACGACCCGATCACGCGGCTCCAGGCCGCGATCACCCACCGCGAACTGGCCACCGCCGCCGACCCGGCCGCCGTGCTCGACTGGCGCCTGGACCCCACCCAGCAACACTCCGCAGGCGGCGGACCCCTGCCGTGGCTGCCTCGGGTCCCCGACGGGTTCGACGACCCCCAGTGGGCGCCCTACCTCACCCGCCGCGGCGCCCTCGTCACCGACCTCGCCGCCGCCGTCACCGAACGCGCCCACGCCTGGGACGCCACCACCGCCCCCGTGTGGGCGCGTCCACTGCTCCTGGCTGACGCCGAACGCGGCGGCGAGCTCGTCGCCGAACTCGCCGTGTTCCGCGCCGCCCGCGGCGTCGACGACACCGACCGGCGTCCCGCCGGACCGCGACCAGATTCCATCGCCTTGGCGCGGCGTCACGCCGCGCTGACCGAGCGCGCCGACGCCCTGGTCACCACCACCGCCGAGGCGGCCCGCTACGCCGACCTCGCCCGCGACCTCGACCCCCACCTCCTCGCCGACCCGTACTGGCCCGAACTCGCCGACCACCTGTCGCTGGCCGCCCGCGCCGGCCTCGACGTCGATGCTCTGGCCCGCGACGCCCTCGCCGACAACCCACTGCCCACCGAAATGCCCGCCGCCGCCCTGTGGTGGCGCCTGTCCGGTGAGCTGGCTCCTGCCGCGGCCGAAGCCACCAACACCGGCCTGCGCCCCGACTGGGCCGACGCTCTCGTCGGGATCGTCGGGGACCGGGCCGCCGAAGCGATCCTCACCGACCGCGCCTGGCCCGCACTCGTGGCCGCGGTCACCGCCGCCGACCCCACCCAGTGGAACCCCCACGACCTGCTCGACCTCGCCGACACCCTGCTCCACAGCGGCACCGACGACGACCACACCGTCCGCCTCGACGAATACGCCCGCCTACTCACCTGGCGAGTCGAACTGCTCGTCACCCACAGCAGCCACGCCACCGACACCACCCCACTACCGCCGGCACCGCCCACCCCCGAAGACGAAGCCGCCGCCGAAGCAGCCGCCGAAGCCGCCGGACTGGCCGACCCCTGGGCCGACACCCTCACCAGCGAGCCCGGCAACGACCTCGACGAGAACGTCGGCGTTGACGAGGACTACCTCGCCGCGCTCACCGCCACCGAACCGCCGCCGGAAACCGCCGTCGACGTCCTCGACCCGGACGACCTCGACCGCTACGAGGACCTGGACTTCGACGAGTTCGCCGCCGACGCCGTCGCAGCACCCGATCGCTTCGCCGCGCCGACCGACCTCGCCGAATGCATCGCGCTGCGTTACGAACTCACCGCCCAGCTCGCCGAACTCGGCACCGACATGGCGCAGCTACGCGAAGCGATCAACGCCGGCACCAGCGCCCACCAGCAGGCCATGGCCCCGCACGTCCTGGCGTTGCGCGCGGCCGCCGACCACCAGTTCGCCGCAGCCGCCGACACCGCCGGGCATCACCACGACCTGATGATGGCCGAACAACTCATCGAAGACCTCACCAACCAGGCAGCCGCCCTGCGCCGCACCGCCGCCCAGCTCCGCGCCACCGACACCACCGACCTCGACCCCCTCAGCGACGACGAAGCACCCGACCTCGCCGCGCTCCGCGCCGAGGCCGACGCCACCGCCCTCGACTGGCGCATCACCGCCGCGACCGCCGACCGCGACGCCCTCGCCGCCGTCTACGACGACGCGAACGCCCGCCTCGAGACCGCGATCGCCGAATCCGGCGGTGTCCGCGTCACCGACACCGACGTCGAACTCATGCGCCTGCAAGCCATCGAACTCGACGAACTCAACCTCGCCGACCTGCGCGCCCGCCGCTCCGACCTCACCACCCGCATCTACCGAATCGACAACCGCCTCAACCACGTCCACGCCCTCACCCACACCGCCCACCACCACCGCGACACCTACCTCATGCCCACCACGGCCACCGAGCCCGTCGCTACCCCCGACGCGGTCACGCCATCGGCGACGCAACCCGCCGCCGAAGCCACCGCCACCGCGGTTGCCGAAGCCACCGCCACCGTGGTCGCCGAACCGGCGGCCGACGCCGAGCTGCGTGACTGGCTCCACGAGGACCCGCTCCGCGTCATGAGCGACGACCAGCTCACCGCGCACCTACGTACCCTCACCCGCCGCCACACCCTCGCCGTCGACGACCTGAAAACCAGCCGACCAGCGCCCGAGCGGACGCCGCGGGTGCGCGCCGACCACGCCGAACTCGCCGAGACCGTCGACCGCATCGCCACCGCCCGCACCGCCGGACGCGCTCTCGCTGACGCCGCTGCCCGTGTCGCTGAGGCGCGCGCCGAACTGGCGGCACTGCCGCCCGCGGGACGCGGACGCAAGGCGCGCGCCGAGTACGACCAACACCACCAGCGGCTCGCCGAGGCGGTCGCCGCGGCCGAGCGTCAGCACCAGTACCTCGCCGCCGCCCACGAACAGACCCGTCACGACGTCGGCGCCCCCGAACACCAATGGGACGACCTGACCGCCCGCGCCGCCGACACCGCCACGCTTGCAAGCGAACTGGCTGCCGCCGAGCAGGCCGACAACCGCGCCCGCGAACTCCGACAGAAAGCCCTCGACGACCGCGACACCACCGCGGTAGCGATCGAACACGCCCGAGCCGAAAGCGGCCGCCGCCGAGCACTACCCGCCGCCCGACGCGACGCCGAAGTCGCCATCCGGGGTGCCCTCAACCCGCCAGACCCCGAAGGAACCCCCACAGCAGCACCCCACTCGCCCGTGCCCCACGCTCCCGACCTGCCCCCAGCCCGGGATAGGGGCTACGACTCTGGTCTGGGCGACTAACCCTCGCTCACTCACCTGGACCCATCGTGGAACGTCAAGAACGTGCGAGTTTGCTAGCGTAACGGCGGTTCGCGATGAGACGGCATGGTTGATGAGGGGATCACTGTCTATGGGCCTGAGACGAGTCAGAACCGGACGGAGCTACTTCGCCGCATTGGGTGTCAGCGTGGTCTTGGCCGTCACGGTCGCGGGATGCGGCGACCAGCCGGCAGAGGTTGCGATTCCCACCCAATCCACAGCAACGCAAGCGACTTCGTCGCTGAGTCGTCCTCGCCAACGTCGGTGACCGACGGGTCGGTGGCGCCCTCGTCGGCTGTCGACGCCACTGTTCGAGGTCCCGGGACTGTGTGCGAATCGACCGAGGCTCGGCGCATCGTGATCAACCGCGGCCACGCCGACTGCGCACAAGCGGTCCGCATCATCAGCGCGATCCCGGGAGTGGGAGAAGCCGCGCCGCCGGACATCGAAGGCTGGTCCTGCGGACGCGACGGTGGTTACGGGCACCTGGCCATGTCCGGCTACATGTACCGCTGTGACCGCGGCGGTGATCAGGTCCTGTCGCAGGACGATTCGGTGCCGGTGGCGGCCAACTGGGTCGACAACAACGACTACTACCGGACCAGTGACCAAGTCGACGGACAGAGTGGCTTTTACTTCCAGAGCCCTACTGGCTACTTCGCCTGCGCGATCATCGGCACGCCTGGTGCGGCCTCGGCCGGATGCCACGGCCAGCTCCCCTCTGCGGCCCCGACCATCAACCAACATCCAGACTTTCAGACAGCCAACACCATCGACTCTCTCAACGGCGAGCACGGGCAGCTTCGGCAACGCGGTGACCCGCAGTACCAGTTCATCAGCGACGTAAAGTCTCGCGTTCTCCCCTACAACCAGCCGATCTTCGTCTCCGGCTACACCTGCACCGTCGACAGAGACGCCGGCACCACCTGCCGTAACTTCGACACTGGCCACGGCTTCACAGTGAACCGATCGACGTACAAGCTGTTCTAAACGTTCCCCCTGAGCGAAGGAATGCCGCCGCGCACCGCGACGGAAAGAAATACCGAACACCTGAGCGACCGCATTAGACTGTGAGGCATGACGCCCACGGTCCGCCTCAGCACCCCCATGACGGGGGTCGTTGCGCGGAACGCTGAGGTCGTCCGCCGGATGATGCCGCGACTACCCGACTTCGGCATCGCCACACCGCGGCCGTTCGCGTCCCTCATTCGTACTGCTCCGACCGTGTCACTGGTCGATTTCCCGGACCTCTCGCCCGTCATGAGATCGGTGGCGCCGTCGATTCCCACACCGCACCAGATGATCGCTGCGTCGATGGGCCGCGGGTTTGGCCCTGTACGGAACCCGCGGACATCGACTGATCCTCGAAAGCGCTTCTGGACCTCGGTCATCGACCAACGCCGCGCCGCCGGCGACGCGCTGAGCGCATTCCTCTCCTTCGACCTGCTGGCCTTCTTCAATCTGCACGTCGTCCCGGACGCTGTGTCCGCTGGGATCGCCGCCGTCCAGGCGACGATCCTGCACTACGCCCAACTCCTAACTATCGAAATCGCGCTGGCGATCAAGGCTCTGCTGCAGCAACGATCAGCACGCCAACGACCACCAGGCCATCAGGTACCCACCCAGCCACGAGTGGTCCGCGGACCCACCTCCCGCAAGGTTCTCCACATCCCTTACCTTGCGGGACCTCGCATCGCGCACACGGCCGCCTAACCCCGGTTTCTCGTCAACAGCGTTGCGCTGTCCCCTTACCCAAGCAGACAGACCTCGTGTCATCCCTGAACTTTTCAACCCTGCCCCCCGCCCTGCTCGCCGCCGCCATCGGGATCGCTGGTGCGGTACTGCTGTCGACTACCTGCACCGCACTGTGGAGCCCTGACCCTGTCCAGCGCGAGCACGCCCGACTCGTGCTGGCCGATCTGCTCCACACCGTTCGAGTCGTCCTCGGCCGAGGCGACAGGGAGCCGCGGTCATGACCACAACCATCACCCGCCGCCCGGTCGGGCGGCCACCGCTGTGCTCGGCCGCGATCGCCCGCACCATCGCCGACTGGCACACCGCCGGGGACAGTGACCGCGTTATCGCCGACCGACTCAACCAGGCCGGGGTCCCGACACCGGCCGGCGGGACGCACTGGACCCGCGTACACGTCTGGCGGCTACGCCACACCGCCCACCTGCGCGCTGAAGGGTCACAGGTGGCCTCAGTTGCGGCGGCGCCGCACCCGGCGCGGCAGCCAACGTCTCCGCGCCGGTAGTGAAACGCCCCGGGTTTGTCGGAGGCTCTCGAATCTGTGAAGGATGGAGAGCATGGCAGCACCACGGAAGTACAGCGTTGAGCTGAAGGAGCGGGCGACGCGGATGGCGGTGGAGGCCCGCAAGGACCCAGCCACGCGACCAGGGGCGCTCAAACGGATCGCCGATCAACTCGGTGTGCACCCGGAGGCGCTTCGCACCTGGGTCAAGCAGGCCGAGATCGATGGCGGGGACCGCCCGGGGACCACGACCAGCGAGGCTGAGCGGATCGCGCAGCTGGAACGGGAGAACCGGGAGTTGCGGCGGGCGAACACCATCTTGAAGCAGGCATCAGCTTTCTTTGCGGCGGAGATCGACCGCCCACAGCGTTGATCGTGGAGTTCGTCGCCGCTTTCCGCGACGAACACGGAGTCGATCCGATCTGCGCGGCCCTGCGCGACACGGCCGCCCAGATCGCTCCGTCCACAGTCCGAGCCCATCTGAGCTCTCGACGAGTCGAGGCGCCACGGGTGGTCCGTGACCGCGAGATCCTCGGTGAGATCCGCACCGTGCATGCCGACAATCTCGGCGTCTACGGTGCCCGCAAAGTCCACGCCGAACTACGCAGAAAGGGTATCGGCGTGGCCCGGTGCACCGTCGAGCGGTTGATGAAAGCTGATGGGCTGCAGGGGATAACGAGATCCAAGACGCGGAAGACCACGCACAGCGAGGGGGCCGAAACTCCGCAGCCGGCCGATCGTGTCGAACGGCAGTTCACCGCGGCGGCGCCCAACGCGCTGTGGGTGGCGGACCTGACCTACATCCGCACACACTCGGGGTGGGTGTATGCCGCGTTCATCCTCGACGTCTTCTCAAGGATGGTCGTGGGCTGGCAGGTCTCGACCACCATGCACACCGACCTCGCGCTCGACGCCTTGGATATGGGGTTGTGGGCGCGGTCGCGTGCCGGCCAGGGCGTGGCCGGGCTGATTCACCACTCCGACCGCGGAGTGCAGTATCGAGCCATCCGCTACACCGAACGTCTCGCCGAAGCAGACGCAGTGACTTCTGTTGGCTCCAAGGGTGATTCGTACGACAATGCGATGGCCGAGGCGTTCAACTCGTTGTTCAAGGCCGAGTGTATCCGTAACCCAGTCATGCGCCCTCGCGGTGGCTGGGGCGGTGTCGGCGAGGTCGAGATCGCCGTCGCCGAGTACATCGACTGGTTCAACCACCGCCGCCTGCACGGCGAGATCGGGCACGTCCCACCCGTCGAGTACGAGACCACCTACTGGTCGACCCACACAGTCACCAGCTACCGTGAGAACCCGGTCCCGGCAGTCGCTGGAACCAAGTAAACGAGCCCCCAGCAAACCCGGGGCGATTCA